>JBQTKC010000108.1:0-11482 GCA_052386575.1 Beijerinckiaceae bacterium | reverse complement strand
ACGATCGTATCGTGCTCGGTTGGTTTTCGTCCACATCGGCGGCTCCTCCTCGAATCAGGCCGCCTCCCTTGAATCACAAATGATTCATATGATTCAACAACTTTCGAGACGGACACTCAACGCACTCGAATCGTTGTTAAAAAATGTTGGGTTCACGCAAGAATTGAATGCCTAAAACCTAGACCAAACAGCCCTGTCATCGGCCGCCATATGATGGCTCTTGCGCCAAGGCCGGCGCCTTCCGCCCCCGGAATCATGCCGAGGGCGCTTTGACATCTAACCAGCTTAAGCAAGGCAATTTGAAGAGCGATGGATATCGATTCAACGCCCGCGGCGAACGTAAGCGTCAACCATTGGAGCCGGCCGGCTGGCCAATCTCAGCACCGGGCTCAGTCTTCATCGCCGGTCGGCGAATCACTGGAATGCGCGTACGGGGCGGCCGCGTTCGCTGCGGGCACTTTGGCCGGGCGAGCGCCATGCCTCGGCCCATGAACGAGGCGCACGACCATGCCGCGAAGGGTGCGAACGTCCTGCTCGGTGAGTTGCATGCGATGGAACATATTGCGCAGGTTGCGCCGCATCACCTTCTGCTTCGCCTCGGGACGGAAGAAGCCGGCGCGTTCGAGCTCGCCTTCGAGATAAGCGAAAAAAGTCAACACTATTTCGCGCCGCGCGGCGGGCGAACGCTGAAGCATGACGAATGGCGCCCTGGCGTCCGTCGCGGCGCGCAGCCACTCGTACCCGGTCAAGAGCACCGCTTGCGCCAGATTGAGCGAGGCATAGGCAGGATTGACCGGAAAGGTGATGATCGCGTCGGCCAGCGCCACTTCGTCATTGGCAAGCCCGGTGCGCTCGGGTCCAAACAGCACGCCGTGTCTTTCGCCATTCGCGATTTTTTGGGCGCAGTCCGGCATCGCTTCGGCGGGTGTCAAGATCTGCTTGTGCTGACCCCGCTCGCGGGCCGTGGTCGCCCAAACGAAATTGAGGTCCGAAACCGCCGCCTCGAGGGTTTCAAAGAGCGCCGCGGCTTCTAGCAGATGCACGGCGCCCGCCGCCGCGGCATAAGCGCCTTTGCGGTAAGCGCCGGAGCGGGGCCAACCCTCGCGGGGCGATACCAGACGAAGATCCGTCAACCCGAAATTGGCCATCGCCCGCGCGCACATGCCGATGTTGACCGCGAGTTGCGGACGCACCAGGATCATTGCCGGACCGCCGCCGCGGCTTGCCTTGCTATGATCTGTTCCGGCGCCCGTCATCGGCGTCATACCTCCAAATTGTTACCCCAAGGCGAGGCCGTTACTGCGCGCAAGCGCGGAGGCGCGCGCCGCTTCCGCTGGGGTTTGCGGCCAGCCGGAAATTTGAATTTGCGTTCCGCGCGCGATTGATTATAAGAGAAAATCGTGGCGCGCGGCCTTCGGGTTCCGCGCCCTGATTTTTTGGCGGCGCCTTTTGCCAGCTTTTTGGGTTTCCCGTATGGCGTGGTTTTGCGCGGGACGCGACGCGGTTTGGGAACCGCCGCTAATCCGCGCGGTTTCCCTCAGCCTTGAAATGGACGGCACACCAAGATAATGGCCAAATTTCTGGAATTCCTGCAAGAGGTCCGCGCCGAAGGCTCCAAGGTAACTTGGCCGACGCGCCGCGAGACCCTGATCACGACGGGACTTGTGCTTTTCATGGTCCTCCTCTCCAGTCTTTTCTTTGTCTCGGTGGATGGGGCGCTCCGCCTCATCGTCACCGGCGTTTTGGGTGTTGGCCGCTAGGCAATTTTACGCGCGGCGGATACTGAGCGTAGATGAGAAACCGCATTGAGAAAGAACGTTCGGGTAATGTCCTATCGCGCGAAATTTGACCATTCTCGCTGCGCGTTCCGCGCGAATCCGCTTTTCGCTTTGGCAATCGCCCAATGAAGCAATTGTCGCCCTGTTCAGTGCAAGGAGGAAAAGCAATGCTGCAGAAGGGTAGCTGTCATTGCGGCCGCATCGCCTTTGAGGTTGACGGCGACGTATCGCAGGTTATGGAGTGCAACTGCTCCCATTGCAGCAGGAAGGGTTACTTGCTCTGGTTTGTGGCAAGGCAGCAGTTGAAACTCGACACGCCAGAAGCCAACCTCAGCACCTACATGTTCAATCAGCACGTAATCAAGCACCATTTCTGCGGCGTTTGCGGTTGCGCTCCATTTGGCTTCGGCACGGACCCCAAAGGCCAAGAAACCGCAGCTGTAAACGTAAGATGCCTGCCCAACCTTGACCGTTCGAAGCTTGAGGTCGCGCAGTATGACGGGCGCAGCAAGTGACGCGGCGGCCCAACATTCGGTTCCAGGGCCTCCCCGCTCCTGAACTAGGCGTCAATGGACGAGGTTGGAAGCTGTCGCGATGAGCATGCGCTGGTATATCGTTCACGCCTATTCGAATTTCGAGAAAAAGGTCGCCGAATCGATCAAGGAGCAGGCGGCACAGCGTGGTCTTTCGAGCCAATTCGAGGAAATTCTTGTCCCGACCGAGCATATCGTCGAAATTCGCCGCGGCCGTAAGATAAATTCGGAGCGCAAATTCTTTCCCGGTTATGTGCTGGTCAAATGCATCCTTTCCGACGATGTCTATCATCTGATTAAAAACACCCCGAAGGTCACCGGATTTTTGGGCGCCGACAAGAAGCCGATGCCGATTCCAGACGGCGAAGCGGAACGCATCAAAGGGCAAGTCGCCGAGGGCGTCGAACGGCCGAAGGCGGCGATCTCGTTTGAAATTGGCGAGATGGTTCGCGTTGCCGACGGCCCCTTCGCATCGTTTAACGGGACGGTCGAGGACATCGACGAGGGCCGGTCCAGGGTCAAGGTCGCGGTTTCGATCTTCGGCCGCGCGACGCCGGTGGAACTCGAATATGCGCAGGTCGAAAAGGTTTGAGTGTTTGCTGCCGGGCCGCGTCCCGCGAAGCGGCGGAGGTCCGGCAACCGGCGGGGCATGGGCTTGGCTGCCCGGCTGCACTGGCTAATTTTTCGTTCCCGCTTGGGCGGGGCGTGGAATGGGATAAAGAGGGGATAAGATGGGATAAGAGTTGGGTTCACCATGGGTTGCGCTTGGCAACTGGAGCGATTGAGACGTTTGCGACCGGTTCGCCTGCCTGACGCCGGCCGAGTTGGACCGCAACTGCGGCCGATGCGCAAAAAGGCTATCATTGTCCGGGAGTAACGATATTGGCGAAGAAGATCACGGGTTATGTGAAGCTGCAAGTGCCGGCGGGGGCTGCCAATCCTTCGCCGCCGATTGGTCCCGCGCTCGGCCAGCGCGGCTTGAACATTATGGAATTTTGCAAGGCCTTCAACGCCAAGACGGCGCAAATGGAAAAAGGGACCCCGATCCCGGTCGTCATTACCGCCTTCCAGGACCGGTCCTTTACGTTTGAGATGAAGTTGCCGCCGGTTTCCTTTTTTTTAAAGAAAGCGTCGGGCATAGAGGCGGGCTCGAAAACCGCCGGCCGCGGTTTTGCCGGCAAGATCACCAAAGCTCAGATTCACGAGATCGCCGAGAAAAAACTGCCCGATCTCAATTGCGCCTCCGTCGAAGCGGCGACGCGGATGATTGCGGGTTCCGCCCGTTCCATGGGCCTCGAAATAGCGGAGTAGGGCGATGGCACAAGTTGGGAAACGCGTGCGCAAGGCGCGCGAGGGAATTGACCGGATCAAGCTGTATCCGGTCGCCGAGGCGGTCAAGCTCGTCAGGGAGCGCGCCAACGCGAAGTTCGACGAGACCGTCGAGATCGCGATGAATCTCGGGGTTGACCCAAAGCACGCCGACCAAATGGTGCGCGGCGTGGTCAATCTCCCGAACGGAACCGGGCGCACCCTGCGCGTCGCGGTGTTCGCGCGCGGCGCCAAGGCCGACGAGGCCACGGCGGCGGGAGCGGATGTCGTCGGCGCGGAAGACCTGGTTTCCACCGTCCAAGGTGGCACGATCGCGTTTGACCGTTGCATTGCGACGCCAGACATGATGCCTCTCGTTGGCAGGCTCGGCAAGGTTTTGGGTCCGCGCGGCCTCATGCCCAATCCGAAGGTCGGCACGGTGACCATGGACATCGCCGGCGCGGTGAAGGCTTCGAAGGGCGGGGCGGTGGAGTTTCGGGTGGAAAAAGCCGGGATTATCCAAGGCAGCGTGGGCAAAGCCTCCTTCGCGCATGAGAAATTGATCGAAAACATCGTTGCGTTCGTGGACGCGGTGGCCAAAGCCAAGCCTCAGGGCGCGAAAGGCTCCTATCTTCAACGGGTTGCGATCTCGTCGACCATGGGGCCAGGGGTCAGGGTCGATCCTGCGACGCTTAAGGCCTAAACCTTTCGCTCGAAGAAGCGCGAAAATTGCATTTCGGCCTTGGCACGAGGGATCATCCGGGTTAAATAGAAGGTTCGGGGCGGGTCAAAAATGGGTGCCCCGCATCCTTGAAGTTTCCGCGATGGCGGTTGGCGGTGAGTTTCGCTTCCGGCAAAGGGTGTATGGTGACGCGGGGGATCAGGCTGGAGGATAGGCGGTTAACGCCTGTCCCGTCCGGCCATGTTGTTTTTGTGACCGCCGGAGCGAGGGGCCCTGTCGTGGTCGAACGCAATCTCGGTTTTTTGGACGCCGATGCGGCTTTGCCGGCGACGGGGAGTTGGCCGGCCTAGACGAAGCGACTACAAGATTTGGGATCGCGGGAAGGTTTTGCCTTTTTGCTTCCTTCGGTTTGATTAATCCCCGGTGCGGCTTGTTCGTTCCGGGGACGGGCACGGCGTCCCCGCGGCGCGTGGTTCGCCCGTGAAAAATTGGCGGCGGATGCAGCCCGTGGACGCCGGCGCCCGCGCAAGGAGAGACACTGTGGATAGAGCCGAAAAGAAACAGTGCGTGGTGTCCTTGACCGATGTCTTCAAAACGACCTCGGTGGTGGTGGTTGCGCATTATTCCGGCCTGAGCGTGGTGCAAATGCAAGCTTTGCGCAAGCAGATGCGCATGGCTGGAGCAACCGTGCAGGTCGCCAAAAACCGTCTCGTCAAGATCGCTCTTCAAGGCACGGAGGCCGCTTCGATTTCGGAGCTGATGCGGGGTCCGACCCTGATCGCCTATTCGGACGACCCGGTCGCGGCGCCGAAGGCGGCCGTGGCTTTCGCCAAGAACTACGACAAGCTCGTGATCCTTGGGGGCGCCATGGGGGCGACCGCGCTCGACGTGGATGCCATACGCTCGCTCGCGACGCTGCCGTCGCTGGATGAGCTGCGCGGCAAACTCCTCGGCCTCATCCAGGCGCCGGCGGCGAGGCTGGCGCGGTTTGCAACCGCGCCTTCCGCCAAGCTCGTGCGCGTTTTTTCGGCTTACTCCGGAAAAGATGCCGCCTGACATCTTCATATTGAGAGACTTACCAGCGTTTTGGATTTGCATCGAAGGGACTGAAAAAATGGCCAATCTGGAAAAGATCGTCGCGGACCTGTCTAGCCTTACCGTGCTCGAAGCCGCCGAACTCGCCAAGCTGCTGGAAGAAAAATGGGGCGTGTCGGCGGCCGCGGCGGTCGCCGTCGCCGCCGGACCCGCGGCTGCCGCGGCGGCGGCCCCGGTGGAGGAGCAAACCGAATTCACCGTGATCCTCGCGGAGATCGGCGCCAAAAAGATCGAAGTCATCAAGGAAGTGCGCGCCGTAACCGGACTTGGCTTGAAGGAGGCAAAGGATCTCGTCGAAGCCGCGCCCAAGCCAGTCAAGGAAGGCGTGACCAAGGAGGAGGCCGAAAAGATCAAGGCGGCGCTCGAAAAAGCGGGCGCCAAGGTGGAGTTCAAGTGATTGCCGCCTTGCTCGTTCGGGGGCTGGATGTTTGGCAAGGCTACTGTCTCGGCGGGGAATGAGGCCCGCAGGTTGCGCCGAAACGGCAATTGCTTCGTTAGCGTCTCGACACTTATCGAATCTTTGCGCGGTCCTTGGCGGTGAGCGTTTGGGGCGGGGAAGTCCCGCCTCTTCGGCGCTCCGGCTAGACGCGGACGCGAATTTCCGCTCGATAAAATCGTTGTTTGCATGAGGTACGAGGAGCGAAATGGCTGATCATATTGCGCAGACGCACACCGGCCGTAAACGTATCCGCAAATTTTTCGGGCATCTCCGCGAGGCCGCGGAAATGCCGAATTTGATCGAAGTTCAAAAGGCATCCTATGACCAGTTCCTCCTCGTCGACGAACCGCCGGGCGGGCGTCCGGACGAAGGGCTGCAAGCGGTTTTCAAGTCGGTTTTCCCGATTTCGGATTTTTCCAACGCGGCGCTGCTCGAATTTGTCAAGTCCGAGTTTGAGCCGCCGAAATACGACGTCGACGAATGCCGCCAGCGCGGCATGACCTTCGCCGCGCCGCTCAAGGTCACCTTGCAGCTAGACGTGTTCGACGTCGATCCCGACACGGGCGCGAGGTCGGTCAAGGACATCAAGGTGCAGGACGTCTATATGGGAGACATGCCCTTTATGACGATGAACGGTACGTTCATCGTCAACGGAACCGAGAGGGTCATCGTTTCGCAGATGCACCGTTCGCCGGGGGTGTTTTTCGATCACGACAAAGGCAAGAGTCATTCTTCCGGCAAGCTTTTGTTCGCGGCCCGGATCATTCCCTATCGCGGCTCCTGGCTCGATATCGAGTTCGACGCCAAGGACATCGTCCATGCCCGCATCGACCGGCGCCGGAAAATTCCGGCGACGTCGATCCTTTACGCCCTTGGAATGGACGGCGAGGAGATTCTCTCGACTTTTTATAAGACGATCACTTATGCGCGAGATAAAGACGGGTGGCGTCTGCCATTCGAGCCCGATCGCATGAAAGGCATGAAGGCCGCGCTCGATCGTCTCGACGCCGATACCGGCGAGGTGGTTCTCGAGGCCGGCAAAAAACTGACGGTTCGCGCCGCGCGCCTGCTCGCCGAACGAGGAGTCAAATTCCTGCGCGCGCAGGACGAGGATCTGCACGGACAATATGTCGCCTCCGATCTTTATAACCCGGCGACTGGCGAGATCTTTGCCGAGGCCGGCGACGAGATCACCGCCAAATCCCTGGCGCTATTGATCGAGGCCGGTTTCGCCGAGCTCCCGGTACTCGACATCGATCATGTCAACATCGGTCCTTATATTCGCAACACGCTCGCCCTCGACAAGAACCACTCGCGCGAGGAAGCATTGTTCGATATCTACCGCGTCATGCGGCCGGGCGAACCGCCGACCCTTGAAACCGCGGAGGCGATGTTCCAATCGTTGTTTTTCGATCCGGAGCGCTACGATCTCTCGGCGGTCGGCCGGGTCAAAATGAACATGCGCATGGATCTTGACGCGGCGGACACGGTCCGCACGTTGCGCAAGGAAGACATCATCGCGGTCATGCGGGCGCTTGTCGATTTGCGCGACGGGCGCGGCGAGATCGACGACATCGACCATCTCGGCAACCGGCGTGTCCGCTCGGTCGGCGAACTGATGGAGAATCAGTACCGGCTGGGCTTGCTGCGGATGGAGCGGGCGATCAAGGAGCGGATGTCCTCGGTCGACATCGATACGGTCATGCCGCAGGATCTGATCAACGCCAAGCCCGCCGCGGCGGCGGTGCGCGAGTTCTTCGGCTCGTCGCAATTGTCGCAGTTCATGGATCAGACCAACCCATTGTCCGAGATTACCCATAAACGGCGGCTATCGGCGCTCGGTCCCGGCGGCCTCACCCGCGAGCGCGCGGGTTTCGAGGTGCGCGACGTGCATCCGACGCATTACGGGCGGATCTGCCCGATCGAGACGCCGGAGGGCCCCAATATCGGTCTCATCAATTCGCTCGCGACGTTCGCGCGGGTCAACAAATATGGGTTCATCGAAGCTCCTTACCGGCGCATCAAGGATGGCCGGGTAACCGACGATGTCGTTTATCTTTCGGCGATGGAGGAAGCCAAGTACAACGTCGCGCAGGCGAATGCGCCGCTCGACGAGGAGCAGGCGCTGACCGAGGATTTGGTCGTCTGCCGGCGCTCGGGCGATGTCGTCATGGTTCCGCGCGAGCGCGTCGATTTCATGGATGTGTCGCCAAAGCAGCTCGTGTCCGTCGCCGCCGCCCTGATCCCGTTCCTCGAAAACGACGATGCCAACCGGGCGCTCATGGGCTCCAACATGCAGCGTCAGGCAGTGCCGCTCGTCAGATCCGACGCGCCGCTGGTCGGGACCGGCATGGAGTCGGTCGTTGCCCGCGATTCCGGCGCCGCCATCGCGGCGCGGCGGACGGGTTTTGTCGACCAGGTCGATGCGACGCGCATCGTCATCCGGGCAACCGAGGAAACCGACGCTGGCAAGCCAGGAGTCGATATCTACCGGATGATGAAGTTCCAGCGCTCGAACCAATCGACCTGCATCAACCAGAAGCCGCTGGTGCGGGTCGGCGACTACGTGCGCAGCGGCGACATCATTGCCGATGGACCGTCGACCGATCTCGGAGATCTGGCGCTTGGCCGCAATGTCCTAGTCGCCTTCATGCCCTGGAACGGCTATAATTTCGAGGATTCGATCCTTCTCAATGAGCAAATCGTCAAGGACGATGTTTACTCCTCGATCCATATCGACGAATTCGAGGTGATGGCGCGCGACACCAAGCTCGGACCGGAGGAAATCACCCGCGATATTCCGAATGTATCGGAAGAGGTGTTGAAGAATCTCGACGAGGCCGGAATCGTCTATATCGGCGCCGAGGTCCAGGCCGGCGACGTTTTGGTCGGCAAGATCACGCCGAAGGGCGAGAGCCCGATGACTCCCGAAGAAAAGCTTTTGCGCGCGATCTTCGGCGAGAAGGCGTCGGATGTCCGCGATACGTCGTTGCGGGTGCCGCCGGGCGTGCAAGGCACGATTGTCGAGGTGCGCGTATTCAACCGCCATGGCGTTGACAAGGACGAGCGCGCCCAAGCGATCGAACGCGAGGAAATCGAGCGTCTCGCGAAGGACCGCGACGATGAGCTGGCGATCCTCGATCGCAATGTCTATGCGCGTCTCATGGACGTTCTCGCCGACAAGAAGGCGATCGCCGGACCAAAGGGATTCAAACGGGATACCAAGCTCACCAGGGAGATCGTCGAGGACTATCCGCGCTCGCAATGGTGGACCTTCGCGATCGAAAACGACAAGACGATGGCCGAGCTCGAAGCCATGCGCAGGCAGTATGACGAGGCCAAAAAAGCGCTTGAGAGCCGCTTTCTCGACAAGGTCGAAAAGTTGCAGCGCGGCGACGAATTGCCGCCGGGCGTCATGAAGATGGTGAAGGTGTTCGTCGCGGTGAAGCGCAAGATCCAGCCCGGCGACAAGATGGCGGGACGGCATGGCAACAAGGGCGTCGTTTCCAAGATCGTGCCGCAGGAGGATATGCCCTTCCTCGCTGACGGGCAGCCGGTCGATATCGTCTTGAATCCGCTCGGCGTGCCCTCCCGCATGAACGTCGGGCAAATCCTGGAAACCCATCTCGGCTGGGCCTGCGCCGGTCTTGGCAAGCAAGTCGGTGAAACGGTGAATGCCTATTTGCGGGACAAGAACACGAAGCCGTTACGCGACATGCTCGCCGGAATTTATGGCGCCAATTCGGAGATCATGGACCTTGACGATGAGGCCGTCGCCGAACTTGGCGAAAATCTGCGCCGCGGCGTGCCGGTCGCGACGCCGGTCTTCGATGGCGCGCGTGAAAATGACATCGTCGGAATGCTGGAGCAGGCGGGTCTGGACCGCTCTGGCCAGGTCACTCTCTACGACGGATGCACCGGCGAAGCGTTCGATCGCAAGGTGACTGTCGGTTATATTTATATGCTGAAGCTGCATCATCTCGTCGACGACAAGATCCACGCGCGCTCGATCGGGCCCTATAGTCTCGTCACTCAACAGCCGCTCGGCGGCAAGGCGCAATTCGGCGGCCAGCGATTCGGCGAGATGGAGGTTTGGGCGCTCGAGGCTTACGGCGCGGCCTATACGCTGCAGGAGATGCTGACCTTGAAATCCGATGACGTGGCAGGCCGCACCAAGGTTTATGAATCGATCGTGCGCGGCGACGATGCTTTCGAATCCGGCATTCCGGAGAGCTTCAACGTGCTCGTCAAGGAGATGCGTTCGCTTTGCCTTAATGTCGAACTTAATCAGTCGGCGAAACACAAAAGTCAGTTGCCGCCGGCCGCGGCGGCCGAATAGACGCGGGCATTGAAAACCGCCGGGCGGCGCGGGCCGCGCTGGCGGTAAATTGAATATTTCCGGCAAGGGGTCATGCGGCGGCGGCGCGCCAGCCCAGCATCAGGAGATGACAATGAATCAAGAGGTCATGAATCTCTTCAGCCCGGCGACGCAGCCGCAGGCATTCGATCAAATCCAGATTTCGATCGCGAGCCCGGAGAAGATTCTGTCCTGGTCGTTCGGCGAGATTAAAAAGCCGGAGACAATCAATTACCGCACCTTTAAGCCCGAACGCGACGGACTTTTCTGCGCCCGGATCTTCGGCCCCATCAAGGACTACGAGTGCTTATGCGGCAAATACAAGCGGATGAAATATAAGAACGTCATTTGCGAGAAATGCGGCGTCGAGGTGACCTTGTCGCGGGTGCGGCGCGAGCGCATGGGGCATATTTCGCTCGCCGCGCCGGTTGCCCATATCTGGTTTTTGAAATCCCTGCCTTCGCGCATCGGGCTTCTCCTCGACATGACGCTGAAGGACATCGAGCGCATCCTTTATTTCGAGTCCTATATCGTCCTCGATCCAGGCCTGACGCCGCTCAAGAACCGCCAGCTTCTCAATGAAGACGATTACCTGCGCGCGCAGGACGAATGCGGCCAGGATTCCTTCACCGCGCTCATTGGCGCCGAAGCGATTCGCGAAATTCTACGTGGCATGGATCTTCCAAGAATCGCCGAGTCGCTCAAGGTCGAGATCGCCGAATCGACGACGGAACTGAAACCAAAAAAACTCGCCAAGAGGTTGAAGATCATCGAGGCCTTCATGCGTTCGGGCAACAAGCCCGAGTGGATGATCCTTACCGAAATTCCGGTCCTTCCGCCCGATCTTCGACCGCTCGTGCCTCTCGACGGCGGCCGCTTCGCGACGTCGGATCTCAACGACCTTTACCGGCGCGTCATCAACCGCAACAATCGCCTGAAGCGGCTCATCGAATTGCGCGCGCCAGACATCATCGTGCGCAACGAGAAGCGGATGCTGCAGGAGGCTGTCGATGCTCTGTTCGACAATGGCCGGCGCGGCCGGGTCATCACCGGCGCCAACAAGCGGCCGCTGAAGTCGCTCGCCGACATGCTGAAGTGCAAGCAAGGCCGTTTCCGCCAAAACCTGCTTGGCAAGCGCGTCGATTATTCCGGCCGTTCGGTGATCGTCGTCGGCCCCGAGCTGAAGCTGCATCAGTGCGGCCTGCCGAAGAAGATGGCGCTCGAGCTGTTCAAGCCGTTCATCTACTCGAAGCTCGAGCTCTATGCGATGGCCTCGACGATCAAGGCCGC
>JBQTKC010000107.1:0-2394 GCA_052386575.1 Beijerinckiaceae bacterium | reverse complement strand
TCGTCGTCTTGCCGACGCCGCCCTTCATATTCGCGACCGCAATCAGCTTGCCAGACATTAGCGGTGTCCGTTAACGGCGCGGGCAAGAATGTTTTTCTGCTCATTCGAGAGCCGCGTGTCCAAAAATCCTTCGATGGCGAGCGTCAGCGTCGGCTTGCGGACCGGATCGGCGAGAATTTCGCACCCCTCCTTGGCTAGAGGGTCGCGCATCCGGATCAAACCTATCCCGTGCTCGCCGCAATGGTCCTCGATCTCGGCGAGCCGCGCTTCCAATTTCGAGCGCTCCGGCAGGTGCCACACGAGATGGCCGAAATGGGTGAACCTCGTCTGCGCCAAGGCTTCGTGAACGGCGAGCACAGAACAGCCCGTTTCGGTCTTCAACTCGAAGCTATGCACGTCGACTTGCGCGCCGGGCATGAATTTGAACCGCATGGCGCTGACCAAGATAAAGTCGGGCCGCGCCCAAAGCCCCTTCGCTGGACCCTTAGCGGCGGTGTCTTGCACGAGGCTAACGCCATCGTCCGGGAGGTCGAGCCCGCGCCGGAACGCCCCCTCGAGATAAGCGCGCAACGGAGGCATGAGTCTCGCCTCCGGCCAGGACTCGGTCGGCTCTGCGACGGCGGGCTTGGCGCCATTGAGCGCGGCCAAAAAAATCTGGCCGTTTTGGCCGCGTAATCTTCCTATTTTGCCAGTTTGGAGAAGCAGGTCGCGTGCCGCGAAATAAAGATCGGGCTCGATCTGGGTCTCCAACTGGCGCGATAACATGACCCGCATGACGCGGTTGAGGACGGGAGTCCCATCCTGCGGCAGCAAGGGCAGGATACGTTGCGCCAGTAACGCGGGAGCGACCTTTGATTGTTCCATTTCAGAAATACAAAAATGATGAATTTCGTCATTATTAACATATTTTACGAGCGGAACAATGCAATAACGAAAGGAAACGGCGCATTTCGAGCGATTGCGTCGCCGCCGCTCGCTCTTGCCGACGCGGCGGCGCCGTTCCTGTTTGGGGACCCGGATTTAATCCGGTTCGCGCGCCAGCATTTTCGGCGGCTATTTGTTGTTTGGTTCGAGGCTCATGGCCTTGGCGGCGTGGCAGCCGGGCGCAATCCACAGGCGCCGGCCGCGGCAGACCCATCAGAAGATATTCAGCAAATGTCCATCGTCATCGATGGCAGTGATGAGCTTGTGATAATGATAATGCAAGACAGCCTTCAACGCATATGCTTGCAGCACAAACGGCTCGGGACGCCGCCGCACCACGTTGAATAAGGCGCGCCGGTAGTGGTGACGAACATCGGCCGCGTCCGCGGCGGTTTGCAGCTTGAAAAAGATGAAGCCCGTGTAAAGTATCGCCGCCGCATATTGAATGAATTGGCTAAATGGCCGGCTGCGCAAATGCGCGTGGCGGGCGGCGCCCGTTTTCAGACCGCCTTCGAGAAAGAGTGAATCCACGCGGGCGAAATAGGCTTCCGGATTATAAAGTGCATGCAGCACCCGCAAATATCCTTCCCGCAAGGCGTCGCGGTCCATACCGAGGGGAATGACGTTCGTTCCGTACGGCGTCCGATCGGCGGGATCGAGCCGATGCTCGCCGGCAAGCCTTGCATAGAGTGGCGTCTTGGGGATCGCGGTGAGCATGCCGACCGATGTATGGATCACACGGGCCTGCTCGACGAATTGTATTTGCCGGTCGAAAATGTCGGGGCCGTCATTGTCGAAACCGACGATCATCCCGCTCCAGACCTCGAGCCCGTGGGCCTGGATGGCGTGCACCTTTTCTACTATGCTGCGCTCCTTACCGCGCAGGTTTTGCAGCTTGCTCGTTTCACGCAACGATTCCTCGTTGGGCGTTTCCACGCCGACAAAGACGTAACGGATATTTGCCTCGTCCATGAGGCTCATGAGTTCGTCATCGTCCGCCAGATCGAGCGAAGCCTCCGCGAAAAATGCCAACGCATAATCATGCGCCTTCTGCCAGACGATGACTTCGCGGAGAATTTGTTTTACCGCCTTTTTATTGCCGATCAGATTGTCATCGACGATGAAGACGCCGCCGACCCCGCCTAAACGGCGAATCGCCTCCAGTTCGGCAATAATCTGGGGTGTCGTCTTGAGGCGCGGACGGCGGCCGAAGGTTACAATGATGTCGCAAAACTCGCAGGTGAAGGGGCAGCCGCGCGAGAACTGCACCGGAGTGATGAGATATCGGTTCATCTTCAAAAGGTCGTAGCGAGGCGGCGGCACTTTGCTCATGTCGGTGCGCTCCGCCTGCTCGTAGCGGCTGACATGTTTCCGTTCGGCCCAGTCGGCAAGAAACTGCGGCCAGGTGTCTTCGGCTTCCCCCACGAAAATGACATCGGCCAACGCGCCGAAATAATCCTCCTGCACGCT
>JBQTKC010000106.1:0-6992 GCA_052386575.1 Beijerinckiaceae bacterium | reverse complement strand
TCCCATGGGCGTCTTCCAGGACAAGACCAGCATGGACCGCATCCTCTTCGCCGTCTTCATCCACGAAAACCGCTCACAAGGCATAAGCTCCCCTTTCCTGCTGACACAAACCTTTTGACGTCACCAGCGGCGCAAACCAGGTTTTCATGCCAAACTGCCGCTTTTCTCCCGCGTTTACCCCCTCGCGCGCGCCTTACGCCACGGATGCCGCACGAAGCCGGGGACGGTTGATCGCCGAGCCGCTTTCGCCATCGCGCTCGGACTTTCAGCGCGACCGCGACCGCATCATCCATTGCACGGCCTTCCGGAGGCTGGCTCACAAGACGCAGGTCTTCGTTCCGCACGAGGGCGACCATTTCCGCACCAGGCTCACCCATTCGCTCGAGGTCGGTCAAATCGCGCGCACGCTCGCCCGCGCGCTCGGCCTCGACGACGATCTCGCCGAGGCGCTGGCGCTTGCGCATGATCTTGGCCATACGCCGTTTGGCCATACCGGCGAGGATGTGCTCGACGAACTGATGGCTCCTTACGGCGGCTTCGATCATAACGCCCAGGCGCTGCGCATTGTCACCAAGCTCGAACGCCGCTACGCGGCCTTTGATGGACTTAATCTCACTTGGGAGACCCTGGAAGGGCTCGTCAAGCATAATGGCCCGCTGCTGCAAGGCGATGGAAGGGAGGCCGCGCGATATGCGAAACGAGGGATTCCCGTGGCAATCCTTGAATATGATGCGGTCCACGACCTCGAACTTGCGCATTTCGCCAGCGCCGAGGCACAGGCCGCGGCACTCAGTGACGGCATCGCCTACAACGCGCATGACCTCGACGACGGCCTCCGCGCGGGCCTCATCGAACTTGCCCAAATTGGCGAGGCCGATTTTCTCCGTGACATTAACGGCGAGATCGCGGCGCATTATCCTGGGCTCGAACCGGGCCGTGCCATCCATGAGCTCGTGCGCCGGTTGATCACGTTTTTTATCGAAGATGCGATCGCGGAAAGCCGGCGGCGGATCGAAGCCTCGGGAGCCGCGAGCGTCGAGGAGGTGCGGGCACAACGCGCGCCTCTGATCGGGTTTTCTCCAGCCGCGCTGAGCGCCGACGAGTCGATCAGAAGTTTTCTGTCAAAAAACATGTACCGGCACCAGCGTCTTGCCCGTATTCGCGACCAAGCCGGCGTGATTGTCCGGGATCTTTTTTTCCGATTCTTCAGAGGCCCGGATCCGATGCCGGCCGAATGGATGGCGGCCGCAGGCACCACCGAAGCACGCAGGGCGCGCGTCGTCTGCGATTACATCGCCGGGATGACCGACCATTTTGCCGAAGCCGAGCATCAAAAGCTTTTTGACGAAACACCGGAATTGCGCCTAGGGGAGCCCGAGGCCAACAGAGCGGATTAAGCTCTTGTTTCGGTATTGGTTCACTTTGAATATCTGCTTCCGGATGCGAGGCGGACGTGTAATCCCAGTCAGACGAAGGGAAGGTTCCTGAGAAGGTAAGGAGCAATTGTGTGCTTTCGTGCTGCAAAAAAGCGTTGGCCACGCACACCGGATTTGGGCGAGGCCCTCTGGTTAGTCACTTCCACTTACACCATGACGCATGGCGCTCAGCTATTAGGGAGGGCTTTGCAAAAGTCCCAATCCTATGATTCTATAAGGCTTTCTCTGGAACATTTTAATGACGCAACGATTGGCCCCGACTCGATCGAAAAAGGCCGGTGGCGCCGGTTTTGGCGGCCCTTCCTCGATTCGCAGGTGTAGCGCTTCATCACCGGCAAAGGCGGCCGCGCCAAGAGTCTTGGGCAAAGCATAGTTGTTGCGAAAATATCGATGCCCGTCTGATGACGTGTCGCACCAAAAAGGAGGTGTGGGAGCCTGGCGTCGCCGGGATGCGGGCAAAATGTGCTCGAGTTTGATGCGCCGGACGCTAATGGTGACGAGGGCGCCGATCTTAAAAGAGCTCGCGGCGGATGGTGCCGAGGGGAGCATCGGCCAAGCCGGTCCCCTGCAACGCGATGCGGCGCAGGCTATCGGCCAGAACGTATGCCATCGAGGCAAGACCCGGCCGGAGTTGGTTGGCCATCATGGCGCCGGTGGATGTGCCGGTCGGCGAATAGATGCATCGGGCACTCCTTGACGCGGTTTTCCATCTCGGCCTGGCACGCAATGGACGTCCTCGCAAGGCCGTGACGGTCTGCGCCCGCAGCACGCCGGTCAAATCATAGTTTGCTCCTTGGGCCATGTAGACATTGCCTTGCGCCAGGGTGCCGGTTTGCTCCCTGCGGGGAGCGTCCGAATCATCGACGAGCACGATTTTTCCGGCGCGAGTCCGCAGGGTCAGCACCACTCCCTCGGCATGATCGAGAACGCCGGTGATTTCATGCGGAGGTGCATGGGCATTGAGCGCAGCAAGCATTGTTGCGGCCGCCGCGGGCGGAACAAACGATTTCCCGCCGAGGCCGAAAATCGTGGGCAGTTGATTGGATCCTGGCGATAAAGGGCAATCAGGTTACGCTGCCCGAGGATGCACGGTGCTCAACTGTACCCACTATTTTGGCGTTTTCGAATGGCCGGTTTGTTCGGAAAGACCAGCACCTTGGCGGGGTGATTCGTGTAGCCGCCTATACGCGTCCTCCAAGGTATTGATAGCCGCATCGATTTGGCTGCGCTGGCGTTTGAGGTGGCTGATCTGCGCCGAGATCTGCTCAGGCAACAGACTCATCTCGAGTTCCGTCTTGCCTGTATCGTCCCCCTGGCAAGTAATGATGTCATGAATTTCGGACAACGTGAACCCGAGCTGCTTCCCTTTTAGTATCATCGTGAGATGAAGTCTGTCGCGGGCATCGTACCGGCGATAGGTGCTTTCCCGCCGCGGGTGCAGCAAGCCGCGGTCTTCATAAAACCGGAGTGCCCGGATGCTGATCTGAAAGTCCCGCGCCATTTCGCGGATCGTGGATAGGCGCGAATTCGCTTCCGGCAAATCGGCGCTTTGCATTTCCGAATCGGCGTATCCGCTTGGGACGCCGCGACGCAACCCGCTCCCGGCTTCTTGTTGGGGGTTCGTGTCCATGGCAAATTCCAATCGCTCGATGATCAATTCCAAAATTGAGGGTAACCCAGTTTCGCTGATGTTGCAATCAAAAATTGTAATTAAATGCAATACAACTACAAATAGTAGCCTCTCCAACGCCGTTGGATTGGCATTCCGCGCATTAAGTAATAGTTGTACCTAGCACTTTTGAAGCGTGGTAGGATTTGGGGGTCAGGGTATGGCGCGTCGCGATCGATTCCCGCTGTCGGAAGCAGGCGCCGCCAGCCGGACACGCTGGAAAATCTTTTGGGCGTCGGCGCGGTCGCCGGAATGAGCGCTCTCGAACCTGGCGGCGCCGGACTTATCCCCCGCGTGGGAACTGCGATTTGCCGGCCGCCGTGGCTTTGCTGCATAATACATAATGGGCCAAACGATGCCCGAATCGCCAGTTCCGCAGCAGGTTCGCGAACGGACCGTGGACTCGACGTGCGGCAATGTCCCAGACACCGGCGAAACTCGCTTGATTAGTCCGCCCCAGGCAAGCTAGTTGCGCCAAATTGCGAATCATACTTGGTTTTCCTACGGTGAAAGGCACCCTGTGACCGAATGCTCCTCCGAGGCTGATGTTGACTCTCCTAACCCGGGTGATCCAGCACCATTGGCCCCAGTCTTCCGCGGCGTTTTAGGTGGACGGCCGGCCGTGAGCGTGGAATTGGCCGCCGGGTTAGGCGCGGGAATCGCGAAACGGCAGTTGCCGGGTCTGGCCGCGTTCGAGATGGACCGCAAAGGCGGCGCGCAGCTGGTCCAAAAATTGGCTGAGCTGGAGGCGCGACTGCGCCATCGCTGCCAGGGCGACACCGGCTCGCTCAGGTCCGCGCTGGCCGGGTTTGAAGCCGAGCTGCGGGCTTCGGGTCGCAGCCCCAGCCTGATCGCGCAGCTAGGGCAAGAGACCCCTCCGCAAAGTAGCGGGGAAGGCGCGGCCGAGCAGCGTCCACCTGCGGCAGGTGAAGCGGGCTCGAATCACGCTAGCTCCGCGATCAAAGCGGCCATTATGGTTGGCGCGGCAAAGGACGCTGCGGGGGTCGCTGGCAAGCATGAGAGTACCGGCGCCGACGTTGATTGCGATTTTGGCGGCGCGGGCGTCGATCGGGACGGCGAAGCCGGCGTGCCCAGCGGGGATACGACGCCTGGAGCTGCACTCGACGCTCCAGTTCGCGATTTGACAATGGGCGCCCAAACCATGCGAGAACTTGGCGAGTGCGTGAGTTCGCTGAAACAATTCGATCGCCTCGCGCGGGATTTTCAGCGGTCATCGGCGCGACCCGAGGCGGCAAAAGCCCTTACGGCCCCGTACGAAGGGCTCGGCGCGGAAAATCTTGTCCCCGAAACTTTTCCTGCGCCAAGCAAGGATCCGGCGCGCTACGATGCGCTTACGCGGCAGATCGAGACCTCGCACCGGCAACTCACGGCACAGCTCAAAACGGGGCTTGCCGCGGGCGCGAAGGAATTGAACGCGCTGAAGGATCTGGTCGGTGAAGCCATCGGAAGGAGGGAGCTCGCCCAAGATCCAGGTCACGGCCAGTGCGCAGGCGCGGATCTGGAACAGGAGATCGCCAAGCTCGCCTTGCGTCTAGATCAGACCGGCCAAGGCCTTGCTTCGCTGCCGTCGCTCGAAGGTTCTATCAGCGCCCTATCCGCTCAGCTCGAGGAGACACGCCGGATTGTGAACGGCTTGTCCAGTGCGGTTGAGCCGAAACCATCGAGCGGACCTGGTTCTTTCGAGGGTGCACAAACCATCGGGCGCGAAATTGCCAGCCTGCGCATCCTTTACGAGGAAACCGCCCAGCGCGCGCATCTCGGCTTGACCGCGATCCAGGAATCCGTGGCGAAAGTCGCCGGCTGCTGCGCTCGCCTGGAAGCCGCCGCCGCAGCAGGCGCAAAGCGGCCGGACCGCCGCGCCGGAGTTGCCCATGAAGACCCTTTTGCGCCGATCTTTACATCCCTCGCGCAGCACGAGAAATCGCTTACCGGGGAGACTCTTGCCGACGATAGCGCGCAGGGCGCCACGGAGCTTCAACCTGCAGCGCACGGCAGCGCGGCTGGCGAGATTGGTTACCTGATTGAACCTGGCCGCGGCTTTCCTGGCCGGTGCGAACTTAGCGAGCCTAGCGGGACGCCGCCCAAAGCCTCCCAAATTCGCGACGAAGAGGCGGGCCGCACTGATTTCATCGCCGCCGCCCGCCGCGCCGCGCGTACCGCGCAAACCGAGCTCGATGGCGCTACCTCTAAATCCGTGCCGGGAGGCGGCGGCAGGGCGAAGCGGAGCGCCATGCAATTTGGCAGGATCCGGGGCCTTATCATTGGTTATAAGTTTCCCCTCGCCTTGGGCGCCGCCATTTTGTTCGTCGCGTTTGGCGTCTATGCCGTGGCCAGAACGCGTGCGCATAACAATTTGACCGATTTCATCCCTAACTTTCTGCGGCACTCGGGTAGAGCGACCGAGCAAGGAACGCTTGGGAGCGACGCAAGCCGGGCCATTGCAAGCATGACGCCTAAGGGTCAGCTGCCGGCAAGCCAAGCGGGACGAACCGCCGCAGCGGGAGCCCGGCTAGGGTTGGCGGGCGCGGCGAGCACGATGGCCTCTCTGCTCGATCCCTCGCGGCTGGCGGCGCCCGCGGAAACTGCTTTTTTTTCGGACGCCACGGCGCCATTTGGCAAGCTCTCGCGCGCGACGCAAGCCATCGCGGGTAGCGACAAGATCGTGGCCGGGACCATTCAACCGGGGAACATGGCGAGGATATCCGCGCCCCCCGGCGCTCCTCCATCCGTGATCTCCCCAGGAGCTCTTCCGCCGGCCGCCGAGGCGGCCGCGTCACCACAGCACTCCGCAGGCCCGGTAACGGCCCTTGCAGCTCCGCCGGCCGTGGGGCCAAGTAAAGATCTCGTTGGGAGAGCCGAAGCCGGCGATGCGGCGGCGCAGTTTGATCTGGCGGTTCGTTACGCCGAAGGCGCCACCACTGCGCGGGAGTTTGGACTGGCGGCGCAGTGGTACGAGAGGGCGGCGCAACAAGGTCTCGCGGTAGCGGAATACCGGCTCGGGTCGCTTTACGAAAAAGGCCTCGGCGTCGGCAAGGATATGCAGCGTGCCAAGGATTTGTATCAGCGCGCTGCGGAGAAGGGCAACACTCGCGCCATGCACAATCTCGGCGTGCTCGCCGCCGAAGGCAGTAAGCCCAATTATACGAGCGCCGCCTTGTGGTTTGGAAAAGCGGCCGAATATGGCATTCGCGACAGTCAATATAATTTGGCGGTTCTGCTCGGGCGGGGCCTTGGCGTTCCCAAAGACCTTGTCAAATCCTACACATGGTTTGCGATTGTCGCAGCGGCGGGTGATGCCGACGCCGCCCTGAAACGCGACGACGTCGCCGCGCGGCTCACAAGTTCGGAACTGGCTGCCGCCAATGCCGCTGCCGCAGGTTTTGCGCCCCGCCCTGCCAATCGCGCCGCAAACGAAAGCGCGCCGACGGCCGCGCAATTGGAGGCTCCGGCGCAGGTGCATTCGGTCAAGTCCAAGGTTTCGGGACTTTGACGTGAACGTCCGTGGGGAAGAAAGGGGCGGTTCGAAAAAGACCAATCTTTAAAAAGGAGAGTGTTAACCATTCATAGATAACTCCCTGAGCTGATCCTGGGTGTTTCGACAGGTTGGCAGCGAAGTTAAGGTGTATTCCGGTTGCTGATCAGGCTGCCAAACCTTCAATCACGTTGAACGGTTTTTTGTTGCGGTTGGGCCTGTGGGTGGAGCTGGCCAAAGATTCCGTCAAGCGAAGCTTGATGGAATGGCTAGAGCATTTTCATGATGGGCGGCGATAACCCGAATTGGCGAGGTAATTTGCGCCCTCCTTTGGTGTGAACTCCGCGAGCGCTTGAGCGATGGCTTCGATGAGGGCATCAAATGTTCCCGCGGC
>JBQTKC010000105.1:0-10550 GCA_052386575.1 Beijerinckiaceae bacterium | reverse complement strand
GGCCGCTCCCCGGCGATCCGGCCACTCATCGCGCGGTACTTGCTTTTCTCTCCGACATGACACTTCTCGATGCCGTGCTCGGCGCGCATGGCCGTTCCGTATTCGATAGCGGCCTCCAGGTCGCGAGCCTCGATCATGCCTTGTGGTTTCACCGGCCGTTTCGCGCCGACGATTGGCTTTTATACGCCCAAGACAGCCCGACATCCTACGGCGCGCGCGGCTTTGCCCGCGGGCTCCTCTTCACCCGTGACGGCCAGCTTGTTGCCTCGGTGGTTCAGGAGGGATTGATCAGGCCAAAATCAAGTGGCCGGGGCGTCTTGATTTGAAGAAGGGACTACGCGCTTCTTCTGAAACAAATGCCTAATAGAAACTTCCGCGCGTGACTTCTATTCTTCTGGTCACGATTCTGCGCTTGCCACACCCTCAACCGTCGTCGCTTCGCGCCGACACCTTCTCCCGCTTGCGACGCAAGCGGGAGAAGGGGCGCCTCACGTGAACGGCAGCTGTGGCCGGGCATTGGCAAGTGGTCCGACACTTGCTAATGGTTACTCAAGCATTGCCGCGATGTCCTGCGGCAGGCTCTCCGCTGAGCCAGTTCGCACGCAGTTCCCAAAGTTCCAAGGTAGAGGCAAGCAGGAACGCACCATGAAAATAATTACCGCGATCATCAAGCCGTTCAAGCTGGACGAGGTACGCGACGCCCTGACGGCGCTTGGCGCGCACGGAATGACGGTGACCGAAGTCAAAGGTTACGGCCGCCAAAAGGGCCACACGGAAATCTACCGTGGAGCGGAATACGCGGTCAGCTTTCTTCCCAAGCTGAAGGTCGAGGTCGCCGTCCCCGGCGAACTCGTAAATCAGACGATCGATGCCATCACCTCCGCGGCTCGAACCGGCGAGATTGGCGACGGCAAGATTTTCGTCACGGCGCTCGATCAAGCGGTCCGGATTCGTACCGGCGAACGCGATCAAGAAGCCATCTAACGCTCCGTTCCCCCCATTTTCGAAGTTTCGCAGGAGTCGGACATGAACCTCAATTTGCTGCCTAGGATCGCTCCCCGGGCGATCGGCTTAGGGCTTTTGCTGACCGTGGGCGCGGCAGGCCTCGCCTTCGCGGATACCGCGGCGCCGGTGCCCAACAAAGGCGATACCGTCTGGATGCTGGTCTCCTCGGCGCTCGTCCTGATGATGTCGGTTCCCGGCCTCGCGCTCTTTTATGCCGGTATGGCGCGCCCGAAAAACGCGGCCTCGCTGGCCGCCCAGGTGTTCGCGATCGTCGCGATGGTTGGGGTTGTTTGGTGCCTCTATGGCTATTCGCTTGCCTTTACGGAAGGCAGCCATGCTTTGGTGCCGGGAGCCGACAGCGACAGTTCCTGGCTCGCATTTATACACGGCTATGAATGGAACAACCTTGTCGGAGGGGTCAAAAGCGTTTTTCTTAGCGGAATGACGCCGGATTCGACCGTGGCGACCTATTCCAACGGCGTCGTGATCCCCGAATACGCCTACATGGTGTTTCAGATGACCTTCGCCATGATTACCCCCGCCTTGATTGTCGGCTCGTTTGCCGAACGCATGAAGTTTTCGGCGGTCTTTGTCTTTATTCTGCTTTGGGTGACCTTCATTTATTTCCCCATCGCGCATGGTGTTTGGTACTGGGCAGGTCCCGACGCGATCGCCGATGCCGCCAGGGCCCTTGCCGATGCCCCCGACGATGCCGCCAAAGCCGCCGCGCAGGCAAATCTCGACGCGGTTCTCAACAATGCGGGAAATTTCTTTAAGATGGGAGCGCTCGATTTCGCCGGCGGCACCGTGGTCCACATCAACGCCGGCATCGCGGGGTTGGTTGGCTGCCTGATGATCGGCAAGCGGATCGGCTATCCGCGCGACATCGAGCCGCCGCACTCGGTCATGATGTCGATGATCGGCTCCTCGCTTCTGTGGGTTGGCTGGTTTGGCTTCAACGCCGGTTCGAACCTCGAAGCGACCGGAACGGCCGCGCTCGCATTTGTGAACACCATGGTCGCGACCGCGGCCGCGACGCTCGGCTGGATGTTCACGGAATGGGCGCTCAAGGGCAAGCCCTCGCTGCTTGGCATGGTCTCGGGCGCGGTCGCCGGCCTCGTCGCGGTGACCCCGGCCTCCGGCTATGCCGGTCCGATGGGATCGATCGTACTTGGTTTGGTCGCCGGTTCGGTATGCTTCTCCTTTTGCGCGTACGTCAAGCCGGCAGTTGGGTATGATGATTCCCTCGATGTGTTCGGCGTGCATTGCATCGGCGGCATTATTGGGGCGATCGGCACCGGTTTTTTGGTCGCCCCCTATCTCGGCGGTGTCGGCTTGATCGATTACATGAGCAAGCCTGGCTTTGCCTCGCCCGCCGAATATGTCATGAGCACCCAGGTGCTGATCCAGGTGAAGAACGTGGTTTTCACCCTGCTCTGGTCGGGTATCGGCTCGGCGATCCTCTACAAATTCGTCGATCTAACGATCGGCCTCAGGGCGACAAAGCAGGCCGAGCTCGAGGGCCTCGACATTACCGATCACGGCGAGCGGGCGTATAACCTGTGACGATCACTCGGTCTGCCCGGAATGAGAGCCGACGCCGGGCAGGCCGCCCCTAACGGTTGGATAATGCGAGGGAAAAGCATGGGCCGCTCCTCGGCCCATGGTGGAGGGTCCGCTCCCGTTTACGCGCGGCTGGCGCATTTGGCATAAAGGCGTCCCGCGCTTTGTGCCACGTGGAGACGCGCAAAACGTTGTTTTCCGGTTTTGTCGTGGCTACCCATAGCCGGCGAAGGCGCAGGTATAGCGTGGGCCCTGCACGAAGCGCAGAAGTAGTTCGCCTGCGGGAAAAAACCGCGGATTTCTTCGCGGCAACTTCAATGGGAATGCAGTTTGGCTAGGAACTCGCCGGCAAGCTTTAACGCGGATTAGATCGCGAGTACCGTGGCGCCTGATTGCTTCTCCGCCGCGGCGGCATGAATGCGGCATGAATATGGCGGGGGCAAAACAACATCACGCGCCCATTTTTTGGGCCCCGCTTATTTTGCGAAAGTTTGGGTGCTGTCCTAATTAGGGCGATTGGCCCGTACTTGACAGTCCCTTCCTCACCCGGGTGCAATCCCGAGATGGAGGATATTCTCCGTGCGTGATTTCCTTTTATTTATTGCCAGCCTTGCGGGGGCAGCCATCTTGACAGCTCTCGCAATCATGATCCGTCCTGAATCTCCATTTTGGAAGTTCGTTCTTTGGGGGGGCATAGGGATATTTGTTGCGTGCGCCTGCGTATTGCTGATTGATTATACCAGGCCGAACGAACCGAAGGCATTACTTGGTGGGATAGGGGTCGGGATTGCGTTGGTTATTGGATGCGCCATTGCGGTGGTATTTCGAAATCCACCTCCGGATGGCGAATATCCCGCGCCTTCTTCAGTTCCATCGTTGCCAGTAACACAACAACCAATTCGTTTTGTCGTAGAATGTGAACAGCGATGGCCGCCCGGGATTATCCATGCAGGAGAAACTTATGTAGAAATGCAGATTTATCATGGAGAGAGGGGAGGCGTGGCGTCGATGCATACAGACGTTGATATGCCATCAGGTCATGAAACTGATCCTATCGCGCTCATACGGCTCTCTATGCCATGGAAATGTACTGTGACGTATTATGGTACCTCTTCCCTTGTTAATATAACGCTACCTGTTCATCTTGTTTTTCGCCGCTCAATATCGACGAGCACTGGGTACGAAGGTCGCGACACGACATTGGTTACGGATTGGGAAGTGCCTATATCACGCATTGACCCGGCAGGAGGAAAATGGACGTTTTATTTTTATATGTTCAACATAAGCCAAGACTTTGTGCATTTTAATTTTTCTGGCTACGCAATTGCTCGTCGAATTGAAAGTAGCGTGTCAGAGAAGATAGAAGTAATTTGGCCATACAAACATACGGAGGGCTTCTTTTTGACCCCTGATCCAAGAGCGATGAAACAGCCTAGCACCCCTTGATCGCCGTTCCGAAGATATCCGCGTTCTCGCGATTATTGTAGCGGAATTGGAACTCGGCAACACAGAGCGGCATGTATTTGCGACTGACTTTATGTAATGAACCGACGATGCCGCGCTTGATAATGGACCAAAAGCCTTCGATGGTTTGGGTATGCACTGCGCCCACAACATATTGCTCTCTGGAATGGTCAATCACGGCGTCAGGGTATTCGCCATCAAGGCCGCGGTAGCCAACCCAGTGATCTGTACAAAGCAAGCTAACCTTATGCGACACAGCTTCGCGGATGAACGAGGTGAGAGTGTCGGAGCGCACATTTGCGATGACGCGCGCAACCACGTTCCCCTTGCGACTGACCGCGCCGACGATCGGAGTTTTGCCGGAACCGATACCGCCGGTTCCGCCGCCACCGCCGCGCTTATCCCAATGCCGGTTTTTGGCCAGTCACAGCCTGGCGTCCGCCCGGCGGATCGCCATTCGTGTCACGGCTGCCATTATCGATGATGCGAACTCGATTCTGTCAAAGGCGCGTTCACTCGTTAAGGCCGTGTGCGCCGAAAGGGTTGCGGGCGTTCATCCAAACGCCCCATGACATCCGGCCTGACGGGAACGGCCGGATGCGGTACTATGGCCCATGGCAATCGACGTCATCGATCTTCGGTCTTTCTACAGCTCGTCCTTGGGCGAGATCGCGCGGCGTGTCGTCCACAAAGTGGTGCGGCAGCGTTTTTCCAACTGCACCGGCTATTCGATCCTCGGTGCCGGCTATGCGACGCCCTATCTCGAGGTTTTCCGGCAGGAGGCCGTGCGCGTGCTCGCCTTCATGCCGGCCGAGCAAGGCGTCATGAATTGGCCGCCGTCGGGCCTGTCCTCGTCGGCGCTTATCGAAACTACCGCGATGCCTTTGCCGAACTCTTGCATCGACCGGGCGCTCGTCGTCCATGCGCTCGAAATCACCGAGCATCCGCACGCGCTGCTTTCCGAAATCTGGCGCATCTTGACCCCTGGCGGCCGGGTCATCGTCGTCGTGCCGTGCCGCGCCGGAATGTGGGCGCGGCTCGACCGGACGCCTTTCGGGCATGGCCAGCCTTATTCACGCGGCCAATTGGGGGAACTCCTGCGCGAGACTTTGTTTTCGCCGGCTTACTGGGCGGAAGCGCTTTACATCCCGCCGTTTCAGCGCAAGACGTGGCTGCATGCGGCAAATTTTCTCGAAAATATAGGCACAAGCCTCTCCTTGCCGTGGGGCGGCGTTTTGATTGTCGAGGCAACCAAAGTGTTGTATCGGCCGGTTGGCGCGCGCGCTCCGGCGCAATATGCGATTCCAGGCCTCAAACCTGGCCTTGAGCCCGAACCCGCGGGCGTCTTGCCGGCGCGGCGGCTGCCACTATGAACGTTGGCGAGGCCGGCCAATCATAGCCGCGCCGCGGCGCCAGGACCTTGCTTTAGACCGAAACAACTGACCAAGAATAGCCCGCCATGCACGAGGCCTTCGCCGTCGATCCCGTGTCCGAGACCAATTGACAGATGCCACTGACAGGGAATTTTGGCCTCCGCCAATTGCGCGGCCGAAAGGAACAGCGCTTCGGCCGGAATAACATCGTCCTGGCTGCCATGGATCAGGAGAATTGGCGGCGGGTTGCCGGCGGGCCCGCGCAGGGTGGATTGATCGGAAGACTCTGGCGGCGCGATAAACTCGCCGGAGTAGCCGAGGATGGCTGCCGGCGCCCGTGCCCGCCGCAGCCCGGCATGAAGAGCAAGCATCGTACCTTGGCTGAAGCCGACCAAAGCGAGCTTGCTGTCGTCCAGGCGGTGACGATCGAGCTCGGCGTCGAGAAACGCATCTAGGACCGGGCGCGCCCTGTTGACGCCTGTCCAGCGTTCGCTTTCATCGCGCATGGTTAGCCGGAACCATTGGCGGCCGCCTGGGACCTGGGCAAGAGGCTCGGGCGCGTTCGGTGCGGCAAAAGCCGCGCCGGGCAGCAAATTCCGCCATTGCTTGGCGATCGCGATCAGATCGTTGCCGTTGGCGCCATATCCGTGCAGAAACACGACGAGTTGTTCCGGCGCCGTTGATTTTGCCGCGACGCGTGGTCCATCGAGTTTTACCGCCATATAATTGCCGTCCACGGCTCTGGTTTCGGGTTTGTCGAGGGAATCTTGTTTCCGCGCGAAGGTCAAGGTTTTGACGCACCACGATCGTCACTCCCCGGCGGATTTCGTCTGCAAGGCCAAGTTCCGCTCGCACGTTTTTGCATCGAATGGAATCTTTCGATCAAACAAGAGGGCATGAGCAGACCCCTTGCGAAAAAGCCAGTGAGTTCTTGCCCGGAGCTGCCGCCAGCGCGGTTCGAAACGCCGGCCCCGTGCCGCCGCCTCCCGCGCGGCCATTCATTCCGGCCTGGAGCTTAAGACATGACCCGGTCCTTTACCAACGGCGTCTTCCGCTTCGCGCCGTCGTCCAACGGCTATCTTCACCTTGGCCATGCCTATTCCGCCCTGCTGAATTTCGACATGGCGCGCTCGGCATGCGGCCGGTTTTTGCTGCGAATCGAGAATATCGACATCGAGCGGTGCCGGCCGGAATTCGAACAGGCGATTTACGAAGATCTCGGCTGGCTCGGGCTCGCATGGGAAACGCCGGTCCGCCGCCAATGCGAGCATTTTTCCGATTATGCAAGCGCGCTGGCACGGCTTGCCGCGCAGGGCCTGACTTATCCCTGCTTTTGCTCGCGCGGCGAAATCATCTGTGCGGTGGCCGGGCGGACCGGCTGGCCGCGGGACCCGGACGGCGCCCCGCTCTATCCAGGGACTTGCAAGAATCTAACGCGCGAGGAAAAACAGCGCCGGATTGGGGAAGGCGAGCGCGCGGCGCTGCGGATCGACATGGAAGCGGCCATCGCGAAGGCTGGCCGCGGGCTCGCCTGGCTCGAAATGGGCCCTTCCGCGCAAACACGCGAAGTGGCCGCCGAACCCTCTCTTTGGGGCGATACGACGCTTGCCCGCAAGGATATACTAGCAAGTTATCACATCGCCGTCGTTGTCGACGATGCGCTGCAAGGCGTTACCGATGTTGTCCGCGGCGAGGATCTTTTCCAGGCGACGAGCCTGCATCGTTTGTTGCAGGTCCTGCTCGACCTACCTGCTCCCTTTTATCGCCACCACGGGCTTTTGCGCGACGCCTCGGGACAGAAATTGTCAAAAAGCTCAAGGGCCAAATCGCTCCGGGCGCTCCGTCAAGAGGGGCTCTCCCCCGCCGCGGTGCAAGAAAAGCTTTTGTCCGATCCGGTCTTCGCCGGCGGACCGTGATAGTTTCCGCGCAAGCTGCCCCGCGGGCGCGCGGTTGCCTCTCCAATTCCAGTGGCTAAAGCGCCTTTGCCGTCTTACTTCCGCATGCCGCCTTGAATAAGCCGGAAACCGGAGTCGTTTGAGAATTGAAATCGGGGAAAACTTGGGCAAACTTGGCTTCGTGGCGCGCGCCATGATCTGGGAAATATGCGCAATTCATTGTATTTTCTTTTTTATTCAAAATGCAAACACAATGGCGCGGTTTGCCCATGAGTCGTAGTCTCTCCCAAACGGCGCGCTACGCAATCATTCCGATCGCTCTTTGCCTCATTGCGTTCTTGGAGGCGCGCCATCCCTTCCCGGCTTTCCGGCTAGCCACTTTCATCATTGCCTTCTTGGCGCTCGCCTACACGGCTTTCCTGCTGCGCGGGAGGTCGCGTGACGGTCTTGTTGTTTTGGCTTCGCTTCTTTTCGGCCTGTGCGTGGTTGAGGGCGTGGCAACCATTCTCGAACCAAAAGCCGTCATGAATGTCACAAAAGGCACGTCTGTTCGCCGGCCCGTCATCGGCTGGGGGCCAGAACATCCCGGGCGCTTCCATTCCGAAAAGCTCGATCCGAAAACCGGCGCCGTCATCTTTCGCGCCGACTACACGATCGATGGCAATCTCGTTCGACAGACTATTTCAAGCGGGAAAGGTCCGGCGATCGTCTTTTTCGGCGATTCCTATACCTTTGGCGAGGGGGTGAACGATGCCGAGACATTGCCGCAGGCTTTCGCCGATCTGCTCGGCCGCAAGGAGCGGGTTCTTAACCTTAGTTTTACCGGTTATGGGCCGCAGCAATTCCTGCGCGAATTGGAAACGGGCCTGTTCGATTCACTGATCGGCTCGCGGCCGCGGCTCTTTATTTTCATGACGGCGGCCTGGCACGCCGAGCGCACCGCTTGCAAGTCCTATTGGACGCCCCACGCGCCGCTCTATGCGCTCGAGAATGGCGAAATCGCGTTTAAGGGCGACTGCAACGAAGGGCTTGGCATGTGGCTGCGGGAATGTCTCGAGAACACGGCCTCGTATCGTTTGATGGTCGAGCCCATTCGCCACAAGTTGAGCCACGATGATGTCGATCTCTATATCAGGATCCTGCTCGCCGCGGTGAACATGGCGAAGGAGAAATATGGCGTCGCGACTCTCGTCCCTTTTATCCGGGCGGGCAAGACCTATCTCGGCGGGACTGATTTTAGCGACGAGTCCATCATCGCGCGCCTGCGGGAGGGCGGGGCCATCGTTGTCGATGCCTCGCTTGCCGAAGCGGAAGCCCGGGGCGATTTGATCAGCATCCCTGGCGATGGCCATCCGACCCCTTTTGCAAACCGCGCCCGCGCCGTTATGCTTGCAAGTTACATCGGCCGGCAGATGCCCGGGATGTTGCGCACGGCATCCGAGTGATGGGGAAAAGAACCAAGAGTCGCGCGCGAACGCGTTCTTATCGAGGCGCCGATGCCGCCTTCCGCCTATGCGCCGGCAAGTTTGGCCGCCGTCGCGGGCGCGCACGGCGGCGCTGGCCGAGTGAATGCGGAAACGCAATGGGCGAGCATTTGGGCCGCTTGGAAAAGCGGCTAGATAAGATGCGTGACGGCCGAGACTTGGCTCACCACGAACAAGCCGCCGAAAATCAGGAGTGGCAATGTTCGCGCAAGGCGAATCACTTATTCGAGGTTTTAGGACGAACACATTCCTAGACGAACACATTCTTGATGGAAAGACGGCAATTCGACACAATTGCGGGGGCTTCGCGTTAGCGTAGGCGCTTGAATTGGCGAAAGGTTATGAGCGGCGTTCGCGCCGCGGTTCAGGCAATCGAAACGCGCCCGGGGGCGGCCCGCGGTGGACGGCGCCGGCGGACCAGCCTCGCAAATGAGCTCCGCGGCTGTCCACCAAAGTCGCCATTTGTCTCATTACTGGCGCTTTTGCGGCGTAATAACGCGGGCAATCCGAAGAAAAGGAGATCATCATGCGGACAGTCGCCCTTTTTCTAACTCTCCTTGCCCTATCAATGGCGCCAGCGAGCGCCGATAAAGCCGCTGCCGTTTCCAAGACCCACAAGGTCTTCGACATCGTCCGCGGAGGCGACAAAATCGGCACCGACACGATCGACATCGAGCAGCAAAACGATACGACGACAGTCAAGATCAAGACCGCCCTTTCCGTCAAGGTCATGTTCATCGAGGCCTACCGTTACGAACATTCCTGCAACGAAACCTGGAAAAACGGTCAACTCATCGCCTTTAAATCGCGAACCAACGACAATGGGACAAAACATTCCATCGATGTCACGGCGGCGCCGGACAAGCTGAACATGGAGGCGGACGGAAGGCATAGCGATCTGCCGAAGACGGCCGCGCCGGCAAGCTTGTGGGGCAAGGTTGCGATCAATCGATTCGATGCTTTCGATCCGGAAACGGGCAAACCTCTGTCGATCGAAGTTACCGATTTGGGCAACGAAACCTTGACCATTCAAGGCGTAACGCGCGAGACCCAACACTACAAATTGGTCGACACCCTTACCGGAGACTTCGCGCGCGATGTCTGGTACGACGGCGACGTGCTTGTGCGAACCAAGATTGTCGGCTCCGACAATTCAGTGATTGTTTCGGATTTGCGCTGAAACTGGCCGCCCTTTCTGCCGGCGGACCGAAGTTACGATCATGAATTGGCCGCTCCCTGGGCTCGCGCCGGCGTTCGGACAAGCGAAGCATCATCCAGTTCGCACTACGCGAATCGGCCCGATCCATTTGGCCAGAACCGCGGGTACTTTCGGATGGTTCGCGCCGCCGTGGCTCAAACCGCTTCCGCGATTGCCTGCGGACCCTGCGTCCACTTCAACGGCGGCCATTCGCCGCGCGCGCTTGTTAACGCCTTTCGTGGCCGCGGAGCGCGGCTATATCAGCCTCCTCGTAAAGGTAAACTCACAGACACCAGCTTACACAAAGTATAAGATACCCTCGCGGTATGAGGAACACGCCCGAAAGCGGGTCGCGTTCGGCGCCTAACCATCCCCAAGTGCCCAAGGCAAGCAGGAACAGCGCAACCGCGTAGGCTACCGCAATCGCCCGCGTTGCGATGTTATACGGTTTCCGGCTGATTGACTCGATAGTGAAGGGGATTCACGGGGCCTTGCGAAGCAGATAGGCTGGAACGCCATGAGTCGGAGGTGACACATGGCGACAGTTTGCGAACATTTGAGTGTGGAG
>JBQTKC010000104.1:0-10604 GCA_052386575.1 Beijerinckiaceae bacterium | reverse complement strand
TTCCGACGGAATTGGCGAGACCACACCTGTGGCGAAAGATCCAGTTTGCGGCATGGATGTCGATCGGAGCAAAGGCAAGCACAGCGCCGATTATGGCGGGCACACCTATTATTTCTGTAGCCAGGGGTGCAAAGCCAAATTCGCCGCCGACCCCGCGTCCTACGTTGACGCGAAACCCAAACCTCCACCGTCGCCGCTGCCGGGGACGAATATATGGTCGAGCGAACTATCAGGTCCATTAGAACCTGCTCGCGTTGGCAGGCAATGTGTGCAAGCTCCGGCAAAAGCGGCTTGAGATTGGCGGATGGCAGGCCAGGGCGAGCAAATGCCGATTGCGCGGCCAATTTGATAAAACAGTCATACGCTCTAAATGGCGCCCAGTTCGCGTTGGTTCCACGAGTGCGCCGCGCCCGGCCGCGTTGATCCGCCCTCCGCGCTTGCCCGTTCTCCCGGCGTAGTCCGCCGTCAGCTATTGTGCGGGCCGTTTCAAGGTTGTACGCTTTGATACAACCAAGGGGGGTAATCGTCATGGCTGAGCAGCCGAAGGGCGATCGCGAACTTCACATTGTCCAGCGGCCTCCGACCAGTTGGCTCGATCCTATCGACATGGCGCGAACGGGACTGAAAACCGTTCTCGCGGGCCTGTTCGGATCTTTCGCCGACAAGCGCGAGGTTCTCGCCGCACTGTATCCGGGAGATGACATTGTATGCGATGGCAAAGTCTGTAAGCCGGCGTTTGACTATTCCTGTGAGAACGATAAGGGCGAGTCTCCTAAGAATAAGGAGGTCTGGTTCGACTACATTTCCGACACCGGCGATGGTTGGAATCCGACTTACTCCATCGCCTATCTGGCCGGTGAGGACAAGCTCACTGTGGCGCCCGCGAAAGACGGCGACGTTCAAGAGATACTGCCGCGCGGCGAGTTCACGATTCTTGGCGGCGACCAGGTGTATCCGGCCGCATCGCAAGACCTGTACCGCGATCGGCTGGAAGGGCCTTTCAATTGCGCCCGCGCCAGGGGGGCCGACAGCACACCCGTGTATGCGCTGCCCGGCAACCACGACTGGTATGACGGGCTGACGTCGTTCATCCGTCTGTTCTGTCAAAAAGACCGATGGTTCGGACAATGGCGTGCCACCCAGACCCGCAGCTATTTCGCGATTAAATTGCCGCATCGCTGGTGGGTCTGGGGTCTCGACGCGCAACTGGAATCCGATTTGGACCCGGCGCAGGTCAGTTACTTCAAACGTCATGCCGGGTTCTTGAAGCCAAGGGATCGCGTCATCCTGGTCGCTCCTGAGCCGTCGTGGATCGAGGCCGGCCGAATTGGGAAGAAGAGCACCAGCGAGGCCCGCCGAATTGCAGAGGAGCGCGTCAGCCGCGCCCACAGCAATATGCTTCTTGTGGTAAAGTACATCCTCGACACGGGCGCGACCATTCCGGTTTGCATCGCCGGCGACTCGCACCACTACGCGCGCTATGAGGAACAGGAAGGTAAGTTCCAGCTCATCACCTGCGGCGGCGGCGGCGCGTTTCTGCACGGCACCTTCGGACTGCCGGAGACGCTCGATCTCCGGAGGTTCGCCGGGCAACAATTCGACCTTAAATTCGACCGTAAAAAAGAGGCGCCGACGCCCGGGCAATCGGAGAAAATGTGCGGCTCGGTGTTCTGGAAGTTGCTGTGGCGAAACCCCTGGTTCGCGGTTGCCGTGGGCGTGATCTACTGGATCTACAGTTGGTTCCTGCAGGCGGCCAGCGAGGCGCTGAATACATTGGAATGGAACAAGCCGGCATCCACATTGTTTGCTTATTTGCGCGCCGACCACTGCATTTCCTGGAAACCGTGGGCGCTGCCGGTTATCGATTTGCAGAACTTTTACTCGCAACGGACTCCCTGCTCAAAGGTGTTCTGGGCGTGGGGCGACATCGCCCTCCACGATCCGGTGGTTTTTCTTTTCAGCGCGGTAATTATTTTCGTGTGCATGAAGTTCGCCGTGGCCTCGAAAAGGAAGGGAGCAGGGTGGCCGATCACCGCCGGCACCGCCGTCGCCGGATTCCTGCACGGGATCGCGCACATTGCGCTTGCCCTAGTGCTGATCAAGTTCGCAGCCTTTTATATTCCCTGGGACCTTGCCGTTTTTCCGGCCGTCTTTCTGATCGGCGCCATCCCCGGCTCACTCTTGTTCGCCCTCTACCTCTGGCTCGCCCATAAGACGATCGGCGCGCACGACCAAGAGGTTCTCTCCACGCAGGCAATCGAAGACTACAAATGCTTCGCGCGTTTTCACGTGACCAAGGACAAGATGACCATCTATCCGATCGGCTTGGAGAAGGTCTGCAAGCGGTGGATCGTCGCAAAGACTGTTGCAGACGCTTTTAAACCACTCACCAAGGAACGCCCTTGGCCCCGATGGCGCCGGGAGTACACACTGAAAGTTCCACCTGACACAAAGCGCATCTTCGAGCCCGATCCGGCCGGCGCCCTGAAGCCACGGCTGATGGAACCGCCGATCGTGTTTGCGAGCCGCCTTGATCGATTCCTGCGCGCCGGCGAGGATGGACGGGCTGTAGGGCGGGGTTAGCCGATCGGTTCGGGCCCGTCCTTTTTGCTTTGCGGCCTTATTCGCCGCTCGGCGTGGACCGGCGATGTGGCATGAAAGCTCTGGAGCAAGCCGATGCACGATCATCACCATCACCCGCACGCACAGTCAGGCAATGTTGGCGAGGCCACGCATTTGGAAAAAGATCCGGTTTGCGGCATGAATGTCGATTCCGCCAACGCCAAGCACAGCGCCGATTATGGCGGCCACACCTATTTTTTCTGCAGCCAGGGGTGCAAAACCAAATTCGCCGCCAACCCCGCGTCCTATATCGGCGAGAAGCCAAAACCTCCGGCACCAGCGCCGGAAGGCGCGATCTACACCTGCCCGATGCATCCGGAAATCCGTCAGACCGGCCCCGGCAATTGTCCGATCTGCGGCATGGCGCTGGAACCGGAGACAGCAAGCGAAGAAACAGGTCCAAATCCCGAACTCGCGGATATGACCAAGCGGTTCTGGATCGCGCTCGCTCTGAGCCTGCCGGTGGTGGCTTTGGAGATGGGCGGGCACCTCTTCAACCTTCACATGCTGCTCTCGCCGAAGACATCGAACTGGGTTCAGTTCGCTCTTGCCACGCCCGTCGTGCTTTGGGCGGGCTGGCCGTTTTTCGAACGCGGCGCGCGATCGCTCGCGACACGCAATTTGAACATGTTCACGCTGATCGCCATGGGAACCGGCGTCGCTTGGGGCTACAGCGCCGCCGCGACCTTGGCGCCGGGTTTATTTCCGCAAGCGTTCCGGGGCGCCGGCGGTTCGGTCGCGATCTATTTCGAGGCGGCGGCCGTCATCACCGTTCTCGTTCTGCTTGGACAGGTGCTAGAACTCCGGGCGCGCGAACAAACTTCTAACGCGATCAAGGCGCTTCTTGGCCTCGCGCCAAAGACCGCGCGGCGTCTTCGCGGCGACAACACCGACGAGGAAGTGCCGCTCGATGCGATCGCCGTAGGCGACCGGCTGCGCGTGCGGCCGGGCGAAAAAGTGCCGGTCGATGGAGCGATTCTCGAGGGGCGCGCGACGATCGACGAGTCGCTCGTCACCGGCGAATCCATGCCGGTTGGCAAAGACGCGGGCGCCAAGGTGATCGCCGGCACGATCAACCAGACCGGCTCCTTTGTCATGCGCGCGGAAAAAGTCGGACGCGATACCTTGCTCTCGCAAATCGTGAACCTGGTCGCGAAGGCGCAACGCAGCCGCGCGCCGGTTCAGCGCCTCGCCGATCAGGTCGCGGCCTGGTTCGTGCCCTTGGTGATCGTCACGGCCCTTGCCGCCTTCGCCGCCTGGGCGATCCTTGGCCCGGAGCCGCGTTTCGCCTACGGGCTCGTCGCCGCCGTCTCGGTCTTGATCATCGCTTGCCCCTGCGCGCTTGGTCTCGCGACGCCGATGTCGATCATGGTTGGAGTCGGACGCGGCGCGCAATCGGGCGTGCTCATCAAGAACGCCGAGGCGCTGGAACGCATGGAAAAGATCGACACGCTGGTCGTCGACAAGACCGGGACTCTCACCGAGGGCAAGCCCAAGGTCGTGGCGATCCGCACCCTTGGAGGCGTTGGAGAGGACGAAATTTTGCGGCTTGCGGCAAGCTTGGAGCGGGCGAGCGAGCATCCGCTCGCGGCCGCGATCGTCGATGCGGCAAAGGCGCGCAAGCTCGAGTTGTCGGAGCCATCCGGCTTCGACGCGCCAGCCGGAAAAGGAGTTTTGGGCACGGTCGAAGGCCGCACGCTTACGATCGGCAACGCCGGCTTTCTCGATGCGAGCGGCATCAGCATGGCGGACCTCACAGAGGCCGCCGACGAATTGCGGAAAGATGGCGCCACCGTCATTTTCATGGGGCTTGACGGGACAGCCGCCGGAATTTTGGCGATCGCCGATCCTGTCAAGGAAACGGCGCTTGCCGCGATCAAGGCGCTACGAGACGAAGGCGTGCGCGTGACGATGCTTACCGGCGACAACAAGACCACCGCGGAAGCTGTCGCGCGAAAACTCGGTATCGAGAATGTCATGGCTGGCGTATTGCCCGCTAACAAGAGCGCGGTGGTCGAGGAGCTGCGCGCGAACGGCCGTATCGTTGCAATGGCGGGCGACGGCGTCAACGACGCCCCCGCGCTTGCCGCGGCCGACGTCGGCATCGCCATGGGAACAGGCACCGATGTCGCGATCGAGAGCGCCGGCGTCACGCTGCTGAAGGGCGACCTGCGCGGCATTTTGCGGGCGCGCCACTTGTCCCAGGCGACGATGCGCAACATCCGGCAGAATCTGTTCTTTGCATTTATTTACAATGCCGCCGGAGTCCCGGTCGCCGCCGGTGTGCTTTACCCGGCCTTCGGCATTCTTCTGTCGCCGGTTATCGCGGCCGCCGCGATGTCGCTCTCCTCGGTCAGCGTGATCGGCAACGCACTGCGGCTGCGCAAGGCCGCGATCGGCTGAGGAGGTTTGGTTTGGAGGCCTCGCCCGGAATCGAACCGGGATGGAAGGATTTGCAGTCCTCTGCGTAACCATTCCGCCACGAGGCCTCTGCCGCCACGCACCGGGCTGCTCCCGCCTATACAAACAATAGGACTTTATCGCAAGGCGCGTCCGGTCAAGGATGTTTGTTGCTGGAGCGTGTCCTGAGCAAATAAAGCCGATCAACTTTTTTCGGCACACGCGAAGCCGCTGGTCCCAAAATCCGGGTCTATTAAGCCGTTTGTCAAGCGCGGATCAGGTTCAACAAATCGCGATGGATCGCCTCGTTGCCGGCGCAGATCGACCCCTTGGCCAGCATCTCGGCGCCGCCGTCCGCGTCGGTCACGAAACCTCCCGCCTCTTTTACGATGATAACGCCAGCCGCGACGTCCCAAGCATGCAAATTGCGCTCCCAAAAGCCGTCGTAGCTTCCCGCGGCTACAAAGCAAAGATCGAGGGCGGCGGCGCCGAGGCGGCGAACATTGGACGCCTTCGCCATGACCGTGGCGAGATCGGACATGAGGCGGGGATGTTCGCTGGCCCTGCCGAGATGCGGAATGCCGCAGCCAATGAGCGAATCCGCGATGTCGCGCCGCGCGGACACGCGCAGCCGCCGGTTGTTTTGGTAGGCGCCTTGCCCTTTTTGGGCGACAAACATGTCTCCGGTTGCCGGATTGTGGACGAGCCCGGCAATGATCTGGTCTTCGCGGGCAAGTCCGATCGAAATCGCGAAAATCGGCAAGCCGTGCAGAAAGTTGGTGGTTCCATCGAGCGGATCGATGAACCAGGTGTGGCTCTTGTCGGTGCCGTCGATCTGGCCGCTCTCCTCCATCACGAAACCATAGCCCGGCCGCGCCCTTGCCAATTCGTCGTGGAGAATTTTTTCGGCCTTGCGATCCGCGGCGGACACGAAATCCCCGGGTCCCTTTACAGAAACTTGCAGGTTTTCCACCTCGCCAAAATCGCGTTTTAAGCCGCGCCCCGCCTTGAGGGCGGCAGCAATCATCACATTCATGAGCGCGGATCTGATCATCGGTGTGCCTGATGAAAAAGCTCATCCGCGTGCCGGCCGGGAGGCAGCGTCCGCGTCTACGGTTCCTTTGCGCCAGCCGCCAAAACACTTGGCGCGGCTGAAACTTTTCCTTTTCAAACCCGCATCGGCATCAGCACATAAAGCGCGCTCGCGCCTTCGCGGTCTTGCACGAGGGTTGGCGAGCCGGGGTCGGCAAGCTTGAACAGCACGGTGTCGCCGTCAAGCTGCTCGGTAATGTCTAAAAGGTAGCGGGCGTTGAAGCCAATATCGATCGGCGAGGAATCGTAATCGACATCGAGTTCCTCGTTCGCCGAGCCAGAATCCGGATTGGTCACCGAAAGAGTGAGTTTCGAATCCGCCACGGCGAGCTTGACGGCGCGGCCGCGCTCCGAGGAAATCGTCGAAACCCGGTCGACCGCCGCCGCGAAGGGCGCGCGATCGACAATGAGGCGCTTGTCGTTGCCGGAAGGGATCACGCGAACATAATCGGGAAAGGTGCCGTCGATCAATTTCGAGGTCAGCACCACTTGTCCCGCGCTCGCCGAAGAAGCCTGTCCTGAGCTTGTCGAAGGACCGAAGGTGAAGCGCGCCTTCGCCGCCGATATTTCGACGCGTACGTCCATGCTCGCGTCCTCGATGAGTTTTTGCACTTCGGTCACGGCCTTGCGCGGCACGATCACGCCCGGCATGCCAATCGCACCATTGGGGGCGGGAATATCGACACGCGCCAGTCGATGCCCATCGGTCGCGACGGCACGCAACATCGTATGGCCTTCGACATCAGGGGTATGCAAATAAATGCCATTGAGGTAATAGCGCGTCTCTTCACTGGAAATCGCGAACTGGGTTTTATCGATCAGCCGCTTGAGATTGCCGGCGGCGAGAGTGAAATCGTGGCCGAATTCGCCCGCGGCGAGGTCCGGAAAATCGCTGTCCGGCAAGGACTGGAGGTTGAACCGCGAGCGCCCGGAGCGTAGCCGCAACTGGCCGGACGCGGCGTCCGATTCGAGCGAGACTTGCGCGCCGTCCGGCAGCTTGCGGACAATTTCAAAGAGGATATGGGCGGGAACCGTGGTCGCGCCGGGGCTGCCTACGTCCGCTGCCAACCGCTCGATGACTTCGAGGTCGAGATCGGTCGCCTTCAGGAGCAGGCTCATGTCTTCGGTGCGTAACAGTACATTCGAGAGAATGGGAATCGTGTTGCGACGCTCGACGACGCGATGCGCGTGGCCGAGAGACTTCAACAAAGCTGCTCGTTCGAGAGTAACTTTCATGGCGGCGGTCCAATCGGGCTTTTGTTTTATTCATCACGCCCGCCCCTGCCTGCGCCAGGGACGGGGGCGGACATTGGCGCGGCTTTCGCCAAATCGCAAGCCACCGCGATGAATCCACCGCCGCTTTTGCACGGCGACGCGCGGACCTTGCGGCGCACGGCCAGACCTTTACCTGCCCTTAATCCGCCGGAATTATCTTAAAAGCGAGCCGTCTCGGCATGACAAAGCGCACAAGAGCGGAACGCCGCGAGCTTTGTTGCCGGCCAGCCTCACGGGAACAAAGCAAGGATTGACGAAAACGTGGCGCGCCGTGCCGGACGACCGCGGGTGACCAGAAAACGCCATACGCCTTTCGCCCTGTTGCTCTATTGGGGCATGATCGCAACCGTATGGGCCGTGGTGGCGGGCGCGGGCGTGATTGGCTATCAAGCAACGAAATTGCCGCCGGTAGACGCACTTGCGGTGCCGAAACGGCCGCCGAACATTGCCGTACTCGACGAGAATGGAGTTTTGCTCGCAAATCGCGGCGACACCGGGGGGGCCGCGGTCCGGGTCGCCGAACTTCCCCCCTACCTGCCGAAAGCCTTTATCGCAATCGAGGATCGCCGCTTTTATTCGCATTTCGGCATCGACCCCCAAAGCATGTTGCGTGCGCTCATTCGTAATATAGCAGGGGGCGCCATGGTGCAGGGCGGTTCAACCGTGACGCAGCAGCTCGCCAAAAACCTCTTTCTGACCCAGGAGCGGACCATTTCGCGAAAGATCCAGGAAGCGATTCTCGCGCTCTGGCTCGAGCACAAATATTCGAAAAATCAGATTCTCGAATTGTATCTGAACCGCGTCTATTTCGGCTCCGGCGCTTATGGCGTAGAAGCCGCGGCGCAGAAATATTTCGGCCATGGCGCCCGCAACGTGACCTTGACGGAGGCGGCGATCCTTGCCGGACTTATGAAGGCGCCGACGCGGCTCGCGCCGAATCACAATCCGTCCGGCGCCGCCGAGCGCGCAAGCCAAGTCGTCGAGGCCATGCGCCAAGAAGGTTTCATCACCGATGCGATGGCCGCGCTCGCCTTGGCCCACCCCGCGAAAACCGTCCGTGACCAAAGCGCGAGCGCGGCCAATTACGCCGCGGATTTCGTGATGGACACGCTCGACGATACGGTCGGCGCGATTGACGAAGACATCGTGGTCGCGACGACGCTCGACGGCGGCCTGCAGGCGCTGGCGGAAGCAGCGCTTGCCGATGCGCTCGATCAAAAAGGCGCGGCCTTTGGGGTCGGCCAGGGCGCCCTTGTCGCGCTCACTCCGGATGGCGCGATCAAGGCGCTGGTCGGTGGCCGCAACTACGCCGACAGCCAGTTCGACCGCGCGGCTTTTGCCAAACGCCAGCCTGGGTCGGCTTTTAAGCCGTTCGTTTATCTCGCCGCTCTCGAAGCGGGCCTCACGCCGGACTCGGTGCGCGAAGACGCTCCGATCAATGTCAAGGGCTGGCAGCCGGAAAATTACGCGCATGAGTATTTTGGCCCGGTCACGCTCACCAAGGCGCTATCGCTTTCGTTGAATACGGTGGCGGTCCGCCTTGGCCTCGAAGCCGGCCCAAAAGCGATCGCCAGGGTCGCGCATCGTCTCGGCATCGCGTCCGATCTTTCGCCCAACCTGTCGATCTCGCTCGGAACGTCCGCGGTCACGCCGCTGGAAATCGTGACTGCCTACGCCGCGTTCGCCAATGGCGGCATTGGCGTGCAGCCGCGGATTATTTCGCGCGTCAAAACCGCATCCGGAAAACTCCTCTATCAACGCAAGCGCGCGAGCAATGGCCGGGTTATTAATCCAAATTCCGTGGCGATGATGAACACCATGATGCAGGAAACCCTGCTGACCGGCACCGCACGAAAGGCAGCGCTGCCGGGTTGGCAGGCGGCCGGGAAAACCGGCACGAGCCAGGAGTTCCGCGATGCCTGGTTCATCGGCTATACGAGCCATCTCGTCGCCGGGGTCTGGCTCGGCAACGACGATAATTCGCCGACAAAAAAAGTTTCAGGCGGCAATCTTCCCGTGGAAATCTGGTCGCGTTTTATGCGGGCCGCGCATAATGGCGTGCCGCCGCAGCCGCTTCTTGGCGGGATGTGGCAAAGCGGCATTCCACCGGACGCAACCGTGTCTATGGCGGATAACGACGGCTTGCCCTTCCCTTCGAGCTTGCCTGGAGCGCCCGGCGACGCGCGGGCATTCCCATCAGCTCGGCGTGGGGCGCCCGTGCCTCCGGCGGATATTCCGGACCCAGGTGCATCTGGACAAAAGCGGGGCGCTCAATCCCGGCAGCAAGACTTTTTCGATACGTTGTTCGGCGGTTGACTGCAGTTATTCTTCGACCATCGAATATTTGACAAAACTACTGATAATCAGTAGATTATGAATGAAAATGCGTTCGAATGGGATGAAGAAAAGGCCGCTGCCAACTGGCGTGCGCATGGCGTCGCCTTCCACCAGGCGGTCAAGGCATTCCGCGATCCCTTTGGAGTGGAGCGGATCGATGACCGCGAAACCTATGACGAAGAACGGATCAATTTGCTCGGCATGTGCGATAGTGTGATCCTGCATGTGACGTATACCGAGCGCGGTGAACACATACGGCTGATCTCGGCCCGGCGGGCGGAAAAACATGAGCAAGACGACTACTACCGCGAGAATTCGGTCTGACGGCACGGTTGTCGAGGTGCTCGCCGGCGGCACTGAGCGGCCGTTGCCGGTCACGTCCATGCGGCCGATGACGAAGACCGAGATTGAAGCGGCGGCGGAGGCCGATCCCGATGCGCGGCCGATGACGGCTGAAGAGCTGCGGACAGCAAGACGCGTGCCGCGGATAAGGACGTTGCGCCGTGCGCTCGGGCTGACGCAAGAGGAATTCTCCGCGCGTTATCGCATCCCGCTCGGCACCCTTCGGGACTGGGAACAAGGCCGCACCGAACCTGATCAACCGGCTCGCTCCTACCTTAAAGCGATTGCGGGCAATCCAGAGGCCGTGCGTCGTGCGCTTGCGGCCACCCCTGATCCTCGGTGATCGAGGAGGGATCAGTTGTGTGCGTCAAGTTCTGCAAATTGGATGTGGCCTTGGCCGGGCAACGTTTCTTACTAATAACCCAATATTATACATGACATTTGATTGGCTTCATGCTATGGATGTGCATGGAACGGAAAGACTTTCGCAGCATGGGACGAGACGCGCAAGAGGCTCTTCGCGAGCGCGCGGTCTA
>JBQTKC010000103.1:0-4030 GCA_052386575.1 Beijerinckiaceae bacterium | reverse complement strand
GAGGCGGCGCGCCAATCATCCCGGCCAAGAAGAACAGACAGTTTTGAATCGAAATCGATAGAACGGTTTACGTCTTGCGAAATTGTATCGAGCATTTTTACGCTCAACTTAAGTACATTTACCATATCGCAAGACGTTACGATAAACTCGTTGACATAACGGCTTTGTTCAGCAAACATTTACAGGCAACATCCACCACAACCGGTGTTATTTTCTTGCGAAGTGCGGCCGGTAGCACTTTTCTGTGGAGTTTTGATAGGGCGAAAGAGATAGATAATGGATGCCAGGATAGGTGCGCTTACTGTAGTGCTCTTTAGCGTTTGCGCCACGCCAGTTCCAGAAGCGCAGGCAAAATCCAACGCCTGCATCCCGGGGAGCCTCTTCGACCCCGCTAATCCAACGTCCGCTGGGTATAGTCTCGTCTTTTCCGATGACTTCACCAATCCCCAAACGATCGATCTGAACGCCACGGGGAACCCCGGCTTTAATTGGTACCTGACAAAATTCTTCGGCTATGGGACGGAACCTGCGTCAACTATTGCATTCACCCAGGACGGCCTCGTGCTGACGCCATCGAGCGCCATGGGGGGGAATTGGAATATCGCTACGGCTGCCCCGGCCACCAACTCGCAAGGCTATGTTGGGAAAGCCTTCGGCGGCGGGGCCTATTTCGAGGCGAAGATCAAGTTCGACCCAACGAGCGTCAATTTCTCGCAAGGATTCCCGGCTTTTTGGGGGTTTTCCATTGAGCACGCGGCCAACAAAGGGGCCGATCATCCTCCCGGGACGCAAACCGGGTTTCAGCATTTCATCGAGGATGACTTCTTCGAGTATGACATCAGCTGGGCTTCATCCACTTCCTATGGGACTGCCATTCACGATTGGTATGGAATTTACACATCGACATGCCAGGAGGGACACCGCGCGGGTTTGCCCGGTTTCTGCGACGTAACGAATAACGGGGTGGGAACGAACTATAACAATTTCGTGTCGGCAAAGCAGAACAACGCCGCGATTGACTGGACGCAATGGCATACAATCGGGCAGCTTTGGGTACCTGGCAACTCTCGTAATCGCGCGCAGGGTTATGTGCAGAATTTCATCGATGGTCAGGCGGCAAATGCCGGAGCCGGAACGTTCGCCCCGCTTTCGAAAACGGGATGGAAGGATGCCGCGGCCGCGTTCATCGACCCGCTGAATAGCTCCACCGCATTTAGCGTCCTTGATAGCAATCATCTGATGATCATTCTCGGCACTGGTCCGGGCCAGCCATTTACAGTGGGGTATGTTAAGGTTTGGCAGATTCCAGGTTGTGCAAAATAACAACCGGCCCAGAGCTGGGATAGATGATTTATACCAAGTCTCAAATGTGAACCCATGCCGAAGTAGGGCGGCTCGTTTGCAAGAGCGAGTATCCGAGATTAGAATCAATTCTCATCATATCTCCATAGTTGGGACGACATGGCTAGACGGGGAGTCGTCTTGGACTGTCTTCGGCGCCGGCCGGGGGACGTGCTTGCGCTCCTGTTGCTTTCCGCCATCTTCCTTATGCCGGCAGCCGGGCCGCTCATGCGCGCGCTTTTCCCGGGCATTCCGCGCCCGGTCTACACACGCGCGAGCTTTTTCGAACTCACGGCTGCCCACGTGGAGCTTGTCGCGCTCTCAAGCCTTGCCGCCGCCACGATCGGGATCGGCATAGGCATTTTCGTTACGCGCGAAAGCGGACGCGAATTTGCCGCGATGGCCGGCGCGATAGCCGCCATCGGGCAGACCTTTCCGCCGGTCGCGGTGCTCGCGCTCACCATCCCAGTCCTGGGCTATGGCGCGGCCCCAGCGGTCGCTGCGCTTTGCCTCTATGCCATTTTTCCAATCTTCGAAGCGACGGTGACGGGTCTTCGCGCCGCGCCCGCGGCCGTCCGCGACGCCGCGATAGGAATGGGCTTCGCGCCACGGGATGTTTTGTGGCGAATTGAGCTGCCGCTCGCCTATCCTTTCATTCTGGCCGGTCTTCGCAACGCGGTCATCATCAATATCGGAACGGCGGCGATCGGATCGGCCGCAGGCGCGCTATCGCTGGGTTCGCCGATCATCGAGGGACTTTCCGCCTCGAACCCGGCATATGTGTTGGAGGGCGCCGCGATCGTCGCGCTGCTCGCCATTGCCGTGGACCGCTGTTTTGCCTGGCTCGAGGATTTTGCGCGCCCTGGCGCCCCACGCCCAACATAGCTCCCTGCAAGCGCGCATTGAGAAAGCGCGCTAAATCACCGCCGTTCCGGCGCTGCCGGAGATCAATTCATGCACGCTGAACAGATTTCCGCGATCGGTCCAAACGCGGCCCGGCAGCCATCCGGCGGAGCAGGCGATATCATGAAATTGTGGAATCGAATATTTGTAGGAGTTCTCGGTATGGATGGTCTCGCCGGCGAAAAATCGAAACCACAAGCCCCGGATTCTCACCGCTTGATCCCTCATGCTGACGATATGCATCTCGACGCGGCCCTCGCGGGGATCGTAAATCGCCTCGTGGCGGAAGCCCGCAAGATCGAACGAGCCTTCGAGCTCGCGGTTGATCCGCTCCAAAAGGTTGAGGTTGAAGGCCGCGGTAACTCCGGCCGCGTCGTTATAGGCGCGGATCAGCGTCCGGGCGTCCTTTTTTAAGTCAACGCCGACAATGAGGCGCCCATCTGGCGCCAGCAAGCGCCGCATGGCGCCGAGCAAATTCTTGGCGGCGAAGGTCGAGAAATTGCCGATCGTCGAACCGGGAAAGAAACCCAATTTTCGTAGGTGGGCGAGGTCTTGCGGCAAGGCGAGCAGCCGCGAGAAATCGCCAGCGATGGGGCGGACATTGAGCGCCGGAAAACGCTTGATCAGACGCCGCTTCGACTTCGCAAGGGCACTTCCGGACACGTCGATCGGCACGTAGGCGCGCAGCCGCGGCAAGCAGCCAAGCAAAATCTCCGTCTTGCGGCTCGAGCCAGAACCGAATTCGACGAGAACCGCGCCGTCACCCACGCGGCTCGCGATCTCCGCCGCATGTCTGTGGAGAATCGCGATCTCGGTCCTGGTTGGATAGTATTCGGGCAGCGAAGTGATCTCTTCAAAGAGTTCGCTGCCGCGCGCATCATAAAAGAATTGGCAAGGCAGGCTTTTGCGCGGCTTTGACAGACCATCGATCACGCTCGCGGCGAACTCGCGGTCCGGGCCGGTAATGACATCGGGCAGGCAGAGCGCCTTGTTGCTCGTCCACATCATTCGACGTCCGAGGCAAGGCGCAGCCCCATGAACTGCCAGCGCTGGCGGGGATAGAAGAAATTGCGGTAAGTCGCGCGCGCGTGTCCCTCTGGCGTTGCGCAGGAGCCGCCGCGTAAAACCTGCTGGCCAACCATGAATTTGCCGTTGTATTCGCCAAGCGCGCCCGGCGGCGCACGGTAGCCCGGATAAGGCAGGTAGGCGCTATTTGTCCATTCCCAGACGTCGCCAAACATTTGGCGGGGCCCCCCATCGGAGCGCGGCGCGGCTGGCAGGGGCCGCAGCGCGCCCGAGGAAAGCATGTTGCCAGCCGGCGCAACGCCCGTTGCCGCAACCTCCCATTCGAATTCGGTTGCAAGCCGATGGCCTGCCCAGCGCGCGAAAGCGTCCGCCTCGTAATAGCTTATATGCGCGACTGGAGCCGCGCGATCGATCGGGCGCATGCCTTCGAGCGACATAGCGAGCCATTGCCCGTCATCCTCCTCCCAATAGAGCGGCGCCCGCCAGCCTTCCCGATTGACGGCCTCCCAGCCATCGGCAAGCCAGAGCGCGTAGGTTCGATAGCCGCCATCTTCCATGAATGCGAGCCATTCCACATTGGCGACGAGGCGGCCGGCGAGACGGAACGGATGGATCATTTGGCTGTGGCGCGGCGCCTCATTGTCAAACGCGAAACCTTCGCCGCCGTGACCTATCTCGTGAATCCCGCCAAAATATTCGATCCAGCGCAAAGGCTCCGGCTCGCCTTGATCCGCGCGCGGGCGCGGCGCAAGGTAGGCGG
>JBQTKC010000102.1:0-2697 GCA_052386575.1 Beijerinckiaceae bacterium | reverse complement strand
GGCTGCCTGCGATCGCCCTCGACCAGGACGGGTTTGTCGCCGAGGTGAATGCCGCGGCCGAAGCCATTTTCGACAACGACGTCAAGATCAAGGAGCGGCGTCTTTTCGTTCGCGACGCCGCGGCTCGGGCCCTCCTGAATGAGGCCATCGATCACTTGAAAACCTCGCCCCGTCTCGGCCCGTTGCCGGCCGGCCCGATCGTCGTTCAGCGCCAGGACAAATTGCCGGTTATCGTGCGGATGTGGCGGTTCGGCGGGGCTTCGCCCCTGCCCGCGCGGGACGTGCGCGCGCTCTTGACATTAAATGCCTTGGGGCCGAAACCCGGGCCGCCGGCCGCGCTTCTCGCCAGGGCATTTTGCCTAACACCCGCGGAGGCGAAGCTTGCCTGTGTCATCGCCCGCGGCGTCTCGCCTTATATCGCGGCGCGCGAATTGAACATTTCCAAGGAGACGGCGCGCAATCAGTTGAAAGCGGTGTTTGCCAAGACCGGGACACACCGCCAAAGCGAGCTTGTCGCGCTGCTTTTGCAGGTCGAATGACGGACGGCGGACGAGCGGGCGTGGCGGCATCCTTGGCGGAGCACTGGGCGCGAATCTTGCCGCGCGGCGCTCAAAACAGGACCCATCGATGCTCCCCGGCCTCCGGCATTGTTGCGCGGAATCGTTACTTGCTCTTCGCCGCGGGTTATGACCGCGGAAGCGAAGTCCGGATCGCCGCTGCCCGCAATGCCGCGTGCATCCAAGTCTTTTGTGTTGTAGTGTGGCCCGCATGGCGAAGAATTCCGGGCGCCAAGATTGTGCGAGGCGGACATGGCTTTTGCCAAAGCCGGCCGCCGCCGCTTTAGCGGCAATCGCATTTTTGCTGTCTCCGGCAGACAGCCAGCCCGCGCTTGCGCAGATCGATCCTTTTGCCTGGTTCGAGCAACTGTTCCAGCCACATGCGCCGCCGCACCGCGCCGCGACACCAAGGCCGGAAATCCGCCGGGCCGCGCCGCGGTCCTATCGGGTACGGCAAAAGCCAACCCGCCCGCCAGCCCAACCCGCCGTCGCGCCTTCCTATTTCGTCGCAGTCCTTGGCGACAGCCTCGCTCAGTTGCTGGCGCAAGGACTAACCGAAGCGTTCGAGAATCGGCCGGAGGTTGCCATTGTGCGAAAGGCGAAAGAAAACTCAGGCCTCGTCCGCGATGATTTCTTCGATTGGACAAAGGCCACGCAAGGCATGCTCGCGAGCAGCGAGAAAATCGATTTCGCCGTCATGTTGATCGGCAGCAATGACCGTCAATCCTTGCGCGATGCCAATGGCAGTTACGAGTCACCCTCGCCCGAATGGCAAGCGGCCTACACCCAACGGATCGAGACGATCGCGGCGATGTTCCGCGACAAGAAAATTCCGCTCGTCTGGGTCGGCCTGCCGATCCTGAAAAGTGAGCGGCTTTCCGAGGATGCACTGGCCTTCAATGAATTCTATCGTGCCTATGCCGAAAAGTCCGGCGCCACCTACATCGACATTTGGGAGGCGTTCGCCGACGAGGCCGGTCAATACAGTGCCGTTGGCCCCGACATAAACGGTCAGACCGTGCGGTTGCGCGCCGCCGACGGGGTCCATTTCACCAAGGCGGGGGCGCGTAAACTCGCCCATTTCGTCGAACCCGTGATCCGCCGCAATCTCGATGAGGTAGAAAAAAGAAGCGAGCCGGGCATGCCAGAAGGCGCCGCCCCGAACGTGGCGAACCTCGTAAACCCGGATGATACGGGAACGCCCGCAAATCCAGCTTTGCCGGGGAGCGAGTCCCCGCCTTTGCCGAAACCTGTTGCCGGTCCTGTCCTGCCGTTGACCGGCCCCGTGCTCGCCCCAGGCGGCGCGCTCGCCACGCGGACGGTAATCGCCGGGCCAGCGAATAACACCGCGCGCGCTTTGATCGAGCAAACCTTGCAGCAGGGCAGGCCGCTCACCCCAAAACCTGGCCGGGCCGACGATTTCTCCTGGCCGCGAAACTGACGCGCCGGAAAAATCATCCGCGCCATCCCGTACCCGCCCGCCGCAAAAAAACCACATCCGCGGCAGGTCGCGATGGAACGCACCGCCAAGGTTACGCGTTAACCATGCGACAAATCTCAGCATGGCAAACGAACGGGGTGCCAATCCAATGATCAAGTTTTCGACAACTCATTTATTCATGCTGGCCGGGTGCGCCGCGCTCATTGCCGCTGGCGCGCAAGCCTTCGACGGCGGCTCGCCCTCGGGGCTTATGAATCGTCAACTCCAGCCGGTAAACCTGCCAACCGATGTCCGGCGCGAGGTTAACCCGACTCGCATGATTGTCGGCGATCCGACCGGCGCGCGGGCCGGAACGATTACGATCGACACCAAGAACCGCTTTCTTTATCTGTCGATGGAGGGGGGCCGGGCGATGCGTTACGGCGTCGGGGTCGGGCGCGAGGGGTTTGCTTGGTCCGGCCGCGCCCATATCGGCCGGCGCGCCGAATGGCCAGCTTGGACGCCCCCCGCCGCCATGCGGTTGCGCCGTCCGGATCTGCCGCGCGTCATGGAAGGCGGTCTTGCAAATCCGCTTGGGGCCCGCGCCATGTATCTCTACAACAGCCATGGCGACACGATGTTTCGCATTCACGGCACCAACGAGCCGGACACAATCGGCCAAGCGGTCTCTTCCGGCTGCGTCCGCCTCTTGAACGACGA
>JBQTKC010000101.1:0-5671 GCA_052386575.1 Beijerinckiaceae bacterium | reverse complement strand
GAGCGCGCCGCCGTCTTCCGGCGTGACCGACGGGCAGCGGATAAGCGCGCGGCAAAGGTCGAGAGCGGCGGTTGTCATGGCCATTGGGCTTTCCGGGCAGACGTCATCGCCGCCTTCTATCGCACGGCCGGCCGCGTTGCCGCAAACGCCGCGAGCGAATTTAGCCGAGCGAATGCGAATTCCCGGCAACCTTTGGCACTAGATGTGCTTTAAGGACTTGCTGTCTGTTTACAAAGGCGGTCCAAGGACCACAGCCATGCAAAATCCCGCCCTCGACTTTGCCCTCGGCCCCGAGCTGGAGGCGCTGCGCGATACGGTGCAAGACTTCGCCGCCGCCAAAATCGCGCCGCGCGCGGCCGAAATCGACCGCGCCGACAATTTTCCAATCGATCTCTGGCCAGCGATGGGCGCGCTCGGTCTGCACGGCATCACGGTCGAGGAAAATTACGGCGGCGCGGGCCTTGGCTATCTCGCGCATTGCATCGCCATGGAGGAGATCAGCCGGGCCTCGGCGTCTGTCGGTCTGTCCTATGGCGCGCATTCCAATCTTTGCGTCAACCAGATCCGCCGCAACGGCAATGACGAGCAAAAGCACCGCTACTTGCCAAAGCTTCTTTCCGGCGAGCATGTCGGCGCGCTCGCCATGTCGGAGGCGAACTCCGGCTCCGATGTCGTCTCAATGCGCCTGCGCGCGGACAAAAAGCGAGGCCGCTACATCTTGAACGGCACAAAAATGTGGATCACCAACGCGCCACACGCTTCGACCTTCGTCGTCTACGCGAAGACCGATCCAAATGCCGGCGCGCATGGCATCACGGCGTTTTTGGTCGAGAGCGGTTTTAGGGGTTTTGGTTTGGGACAAAAGCTCGACAAGCTTGGCATGCGTGGCTCCCCAACCGCGGAACTCGTGTTCGAGGATTGCGAAGTGCCGGAAGAAAACGTGCTCGGCGAGGCGGGCGAGGGCGTCCATGTTCTGATGTCGGGCCTCGATTACGAAAGAGTCGTGTTGGCTGCGGGTCCGCTCGGCATCATGCAGGCCTGCCTCGATATTTGCCTTCCCTACGTCCGCAGCCGAAAACAGTTCGGCCAGGCGATTGGAGAGTTTGAGCTTGTCCAAGGTAAGCTCGCCGACATGCATACAAGGCTCAATGCTTGCCGGGCTTATGTTCATGCGGTGGCCCGGGCATGCGATAACGGCCACACCTCGCGCAAGGACGCGGCGGGCGCCTTGCTCTTCGCGGCGGAGCGCGCGACCAGTTCGGCGCTTGATGCGATCCAACTTTTAGGCGGCAACGGCTATATCAACGATTATCCGGCCGGCCGCCTGCTGCGCGATGCGAAGCTCTATGAGATCGGCGCCGGCACGAGCGAGATAAGACGGATGTTGATCGGGCGCGAGCTGTTTGACGGAAATTAGGGCTATGAATGTTCTGAAATCCACCGTCGTCCCAGACAGTAAAAATTTTGCCGCGAACAAGGCCGCGATGCAAACCCTGGTCGAGGATTTGCGTGGAAAGGTCGCACGCATCCAGCAAGGCGGCGGCGACAACGCGCGCGCACGGCATGTCGCGCGCGGCAAACTCTTGCCGCGCAATAGAATCGCGGCGCTCATCGATCCGGGCGCGCCGTTTCTGGAATTTTCGCAATTCGCCGCGTATGAAGTCTACGGGGAACCCGTTCCGGCGGCGGGATTGATAACCGGGATCGGCCGGATAAGCGGCCAGGAATGCGTCGTCATCGCCAATGATGCAACCGTCAAGGGCGGCACTTACTATCCGCTGACCGTTAAGAAGCACCTGCGCGCACAGGAAATTGGATGGGAAAACCATCTGCCTTGCATCTATCTCGCCGATAGCGGCGGCGCCCATCTGCCAAGCCAAGACGAAGTCTTTCCCGATCGCGACCATTTCGGCCGCATCTTTTACAATCAGGCGAGGATGTCGGCGGCGGGCATCCCGCAAATCGCGGTGGTGATGGGAAGCTGCACGGCGGGCGGCGCCTATGTCCCGGCGATGAGCGACGAGGCGATTATCGTGGCGGGGCAGGGTACCATCTTTTTGGCGGGTCCGCCGCTGGTCAAGGCGGCGACTGGCGAAATCGTCTCGGCGGAGGATCTGGGCGGCGCGGATGTCCATGCACGTGTCTCGGGCGTCGTCGATCATTATGCGTTATGCGACGCGCAGGCGCTGTTGCGCGCCCGCCAAATCGCCGGCGCGCTCAATCGCGCGAAAAACCCCAGCGTCGTGACGCGTGAGCCAACTAAGCCGCTTTACGATGCACAAGAAATATACGGCATCGTCCCCGCCGATTCGCGCGAGGCTTATGACGTCCGCGAAATCGTTGCCCGCATCGTCGATGGCAGCGTGTTCGACGAGTTCAAGGCGCTCTACGGGATTACCCTCGTCTGCGGTTTCGCGCACATCTTCGGCTATCCCGTGGGCATCCTCGCCAATAATGGAATCCTGTTTTCGGAATCGGCGCTCAAGGGCGCGCATTTCGTTGCGCTTTGTGCGCAGCGCAAAATCCCGCTCGTGTTTCTGCAAAACGTCACCGGCTTCATGGTCGGACAAAAATACGAGGCGCAAGGCATAGCCAAGGATGGCGCCAAGCTCGTCATGGCGGTCGCCTGCGCTTCCGTGCCAAACTTCACCGTCATCATCGGCGGCAGTTTCGGAGCGGGCAATTACGGCATGTGCGGGCGTGCGTTTGGCCCGCGCTTCCTCTGGACGTGGCCGAACGCGCGCATTTCGGTGATGGGCGGCGAACAGGCCGCCAATGTGCTGGCGCAAGTGCGGCGCGACAATTTTGAAGCCGCCGGAAAAGTTTGGCCGGCCGAAGAAGAAGAATCGTATAAGGCTCCGGTACGGGAAACCTTCGAGCGCCAGGCGCATCCCTATTATGCGAGCGCGCGGGTTTGGGACGACGGCGTCATCGATCCGGCCGAAACCCGGATGGTCCTCGGCCTTTCGATTTCCGCCGCGCTCAATGCGCCGATCGAGCCGACCCAATTCGGCGTTTTCAGGATGTAGAAGTAATGGAGCCGGGCGGCGTTTCCGCGCCGAACAAGTTTAAGGCAACTTCGCCGCCAGCCCGATCTTTGCTTCGTACCTCGCAACGCTTTTTACTTGGAAGGCGGGGAAACCGCCGCTCCACTCTGGGTGCCAGGCTTGCCTTCCACGCCGGGCGCGCCAGCTGCATTCGGAGAACCAATCGGTGCACCGTCGCTGGCGCTAGAGCGGCCAGAGTCTTCCTTTTGAATGGCGGTGCTAGGTTTAACATTATCTCCGGAAGCGGGGCCCGATGTGTTCCCAGGCGCCTGGGCAAAGGCTGCCCCGGCCAGGAAGAGCGATAGGAACGCAAAGAGCCGCGGAAATGCACGATTGGCCATGAAATTTCTCCTTGTTGTGAACCCTTCTAACTAGGACTCGAGGATTTGGTTCCCGACGGACCCACCTATGGCGTGGATGTTCACAGCTGACTGGTAAGGTTCACCGGCTCGGATGAGGTGCGAGTTAACCGCCGGGTAGCTCGCAATATGGGACGGCCGGCTTGCGTCACGGCCAGTACACCGCGCGCCGGACGTTGGCCTCTCTGGCGGCGCGATTGAGCGCCGCCGCGAGGCGTGGCCGTTCTCTTTTTCAAATAAATGTGAGGATTCGGAACAATCTCGCATGGCGAGAATTCTTAGCCGCGAGCATCCGAAAGCGGCGGCTGCAACGATGCAGACTCATGATAACCAGCAACCAAAATATTACCGCGACGGACAACGACGGCGGGCGGCCGCGAATTGCGCGCAACGATAAGAAAATCCTACCAGATCAGAAGCGCAGGTCTTCCAAGGATCGGACCGCGAGGGTCAATCGTCGGAGCGTAACGCCAACGTCCATGCGTTGGGGCAGCTGCGCATACTTCGCATACTAAACGGTAAGCAACATTCCCAGTTAAGTGGCACGGGTTACGCTAATCGCGAAGTGCGGTCGGAACTCGCCTATTGCCCGCAAATACCAGAAATGGAGGCTAAAAATGGAGGCTGAGGATGCCTGCTACCAAGGATGACACGTCGAATCGGGGCTTTGCCTCGATGGATGAGGATAGGCGGCGCGAGATCTCCCGCAAAGGCGGCGAAAGCGTGCCGGATGAAAAGCGCAGTTTCTCGAAGGACCCTGGGCTCGCATCCGAGGCTGGACGCAAGGGCGGCCAGAATGTTCCCGGCGCGAAGCGCAGCTTTTCGAAGGATCACGAGCTTGCGTCGCAAGCAGGCCGCAAGGCGGCCAAGCGTCGGGGGGCAACTTTGCCAACGACCCCGAACGGGCTTCCGAAGCAGGCCGCAAGGGCGGCGACGCGTCCCATCATAAGCGGTGATGGATGTGCCGTGATCACCCCGGCCGAGAGTCATGCTCTTGGCCGGCGTGTTTCAACCCGCGAATGATTTCAGGCCCCCTTCGCCCCTTCGGGACTGTATGTCGCCGGCGCCGATGGACAGGTTTGGCCTGTCCCAGAGCACCTCAAAATATTGAGGATTCGGCTGAGCAAACATCCGATCGACCAGATCAGTACGGCGGACATTTGTCTAAATTAATATAGCTCGCACACATATCTTTAGAGCTCTTAAAGCCTGTGGATTCTTTGCCGCCGCCTAGAGGAGTAAACCTTTTGGATGATACAAAACCAAAAAATTGCCTAAGGTCGAGCTCGCGGCCCTGTGGCGTGGTACTAGTTGGTATTGGAATACCAATACCAGCACCAAGAACATTGTTAGAGTAAACATACGTGAAATCGGCATCTGCCGGAGATTTTATGTACATTTGCTGCGGCAAAACGTATGTACATGGGGATACCTGTGCGCATCTATAGGCTTCAACTGCACATGGGCCAAAGCCAACTGTGTCGGCCCCCCACTTATTATCCTGATCTACTATCCAAGGGACGGGCGCATCAATGGAGTTGGGCGTACCGTCGAGAGCGAGCGGAGCCCGGGAAGCACAGCTGTTTGAGAACTTGTCCCCGGTTACGGGGTTGCTGTTTAAACGTTTCTCTCGCACCTTCTCGCCAGCAAAACTGAAAGCCAGATCGTCGTCTGGCGGTATGAGAGTTTGCTCCCAGTTGGCTACCCCGCGACGTAGACCGGCGGAGGCAGCGCCAGGGCCGGCAAGGGCATCGCACAGGCTGCGAAACTCGCGGCCACGGCTCATAGGATACGACCTGGTGAAAAATTGCGTTTCGCTTCGGCGTGGAGCAAAGGCCGCGCCTCGTTGCTATGCTGATGGTCATTCGACATGACTGCCCTCCCTCTCCCTCCATGCGGGAAACGCGGAAAGGGATATGCCAAACCGGATCGCAAAACAGCTCCCAATTGGGTAAAATTCTAAACTGCGGCCCTACCGGGACCTTCGCAGGACAAAACGCGCAGGCGCAGGCTGCCCCGATCTTGGCAAGGTGCGAGCCAAGGGGTGTCCGTCCGAACCCCCTATGGCATCCTTGCCAGGACCGGTCCGCCCGCCGCGCTCGCCGCGCAGGGTTCAATCAGGTGTCCCACAAACTGCCGGGTACAACAATATGCGATGCCACATTCAGAACCCGAACCGGATTGCCCCGAGAATGTCCGACCGTTGGTCGGTCCACGGCGGCCGTGCGCCGGCCGGCGGTAGCTCAGTCCATCCATCCGCCGGAT
>JBQTKC010000100.1:0-10031 GCA_052386575.1 Beijerinckiaceae bacterium | reverse complement strand
CGACAAAAGTCAAGACGCCGGTGCTCGGCCTTTACGGTGCCGAGGACGCGAGCATCACGCCCGATCAAGTAGAGGGGATGAAGGAAAGACTGGAATCGGCGGGAAAGACGGCGAAATTCAAGAACTATCCAGGCGCGCCGCATGGCTTTTTCGCCGGCTACTGGCAGAGCTATCGGCCTGAGGCGGCGCGCGACGCTTGGGCAGCCTTGCAGGCCTGGTTCAAGAAATACAGGGTGTTGGACTAATTTTGGGCTTGGTTCCGGGTCCGCGCCTATTCGAAATGGGCCGCGATCCAGCCGTTTCAAGCGTGATTTGTCGAGAGTCCTTAATGCGAATTCCTTCTGGCATAGTGTTGCGTTCACGAAAAAACTACCGGCAAGCAACACTGCTGGCGCCGGGCGGAACAGCGAGCGCGATTGGTGCTACATCATGTCACCATTGGGAATAGCGCATGGGGAATTTATGTGTTCAACCTCCAGAAGGTCCGCGCTCATGCGGCCGGGTTTGCAGGTGCGGTGATGCCGAGACGCAAAGCCACGCGCCGGGCGGATTCCTCCCGCTTCGCCGTGATGGCCCGTAGGGAGCGCCGCTCCACCTCCAGCACGGCGGCCGGCGCCGTCTCGGGCGTCCCGCTGTTGAAGGGCGGCTCGGGCGCATACGCCATATGGAGCTGGATGGCCTCGGCGGTCTCGTCGCCACGCAGCTCGGCCGCAACCCGCAGGCCGCCATCGATGCCCGCCGTGACGCCTGCGGCGAACACCATGTCTCCGTCCACGACCACCCGCTCGTTGACAGGGATCGCGCCGAAGAACGGTAGCAGGTGGAACGAAGCCCAGTGCGTCGTCGCCCGGCGGCCCTTGAGCAGCCCCGCCGCGCCGCAGATCAGGGCGCCTGTGCACACGGAGAAAACGCATCGCGTCTCTGTTGCTTGCCGCTGTATCCAGCCGAGTACGTCCTCGTCGTCCATCAGCGCTTCCTGCCCGAAACCGCCGGGCACGTGCAGAAGGTCGAGTTGCGGGGCGTCCGCCAGGCGCGCATCCGGACTGAGTTTTAAGCCGCGCACATCCCGCACCGGCCCGGCCGTCTTGCCGAAGATCCGGTAAGTCGAATTGGGAATGCGCGACAGGATTTCGAACGGACCTGTGAGATCAATCTGGTCCAATCCCTCGAACAGAAGAGAGCCGATCTGAAGATGAGTATCGTGGGGGATCATGGATGGAGCCTCGGTACGGTTTTCATCGGGAATTGCGAAGGCGCAGGCTTTGAATCAGGCAAGCGCAGGCGGCCCAGCGCTAGAAGCGGCGTTCCTAAAGCCAGCACGCACACTCGCGCCGCGTCTATTGACAGTGCACCACGAACCGGCAATCTCGCGGAACTTTGTTGCACTGCGCAGTTTTCCGGCCGCCCAAGAAAACTTAAAGTAAAGCCCAGCTCTTGATGTGGAAATCGCGCCGCAACAGTGCTTCGCCGCTCTTGCCAGAAGGGCTGCGCATTTACGCGGTCGGCGATGTCCACGGCAGAGCGGATTTGCTCGAACAGTTGTTTTCGCGGGTAGACGAGGATGTCAAGGAACACCCGATAAGCGAAACACTTCACATTTTCCTCGGCGATTATATCGACCGTGGTCAGAACTCCGCGGCCGTATTGGATTTGGTGATCGAACGCGCCCAAACGCATCGCATGGTGTGCCTCAAGGGCAATCACGAGCAATTTCTTGCTGAATTTCTTGAAAATCCCGGTATTCTCAAGTATTGGGCGCACTATGGCGCCTTGCCGACGCTCACCTCTTACGGTCTGCGGCCGGCAATAAATGCGGACCGCAAAGAACAGGCGGAGCTCTCCGCAAGCCTTTGTAACGCCATGCCCAAAAGTCACAGCCAGTTTCTCGCCGGGTTAAAGCCATGTTTCACCTGCGGGGATTTTTTCTTTGTGCATGCGGGGGTGCGTCCCGGCACACCCCTGTCGCACCAACGCGAAGAAGATATGCTTTGGATAAGAGACGATTTTTTGTTGCATGAGGAGCCATTCGAAAAAATGATCGTCCATGGCCACACCCCGGTCAGGGAACCAGAGGTGCGCAACAATCGCATCAACATCGATACCGGCGCCTATGCGACCGGCCGGTTGACATGCTTGAGGCTGGAACGCGATAAGATCGCATTCGTCTAGAAAAGTATCCGTTTGGCCGGACCGGATCATGTTCTAAACTGACTCCCTCCGGACGACTTTTGGTTTTCCCGTTTGCAAATCATGCTCCAGCCGCATGGGAGAGAATCGTTGCCATCGGACCAGCCCCGCCCCCACTCCAAGGCTTTTCTTGCAGGGCTGGATGGCACGGTCTTGCCGGCGCCCATGAGGATACGCTTGGTGCTCTTGGTCTTTGGCGCCGTTCTCGGGATAATCGGTTTTTGGATGCTGCTTCCCGAGTTGCTGAGGCCAAAGCCCATCGGCTTGACGTTCGACCGCGCCGGCGCCGAAGTGGCCGCGGCGCGCCGGAGCCGCGCGGTTCTTGCCGCGGAACTCGGCGCGATCAGAGGAGATCTTTGGGCCGAGGCCGCATTCACCGGCGCGCGCTTCATGGGGATCGACCGCCCGGCGATTCGCGACTGGACCAGTTCCGGACAACTCGCGCGGGCCAAAGCCGAAGCAGAGAAGGCCCTTGCGTTTGCCCCGGTCAATGGCGCAGCGTGGTTTTTTTTGGCCAAACTTCCGGCGCCTTCGCAGGAGGGCGAGAATCGCGTTTTGACTCTTCTCGAAATGTCGTATTTTACCGCGCCGAGTTCCTTGGACCTCGCCCCCTGGCGCCTCGAACGCGCGGCAACCTCTAGCGCGTTCGCCGACAAGGATTTCCAGGCGTTCATCAAGACCGATATTCGCTTGATGCTGGATCGAGGGCCAGAATATCGGCAAGCGATCCTGGCCGCCTACCGCAATGCCTGGCCGCAGAACCAGCCTATATTCCAATCTCTTGTGGCCGCCGCCGATCCGGCCATGGCCCAATTGCTTCGCTCGGGCCAGCCAAAATGAGAGGCGCCTCGCCCGTTCCCAAGCGCTTCCCGGAGACCTTTGGTAAATTCATTTGTCCTTCATGTCCCGCGAGGTTCGACGCCTAGGCTTGCGCCGCAAGCCAAGCCGCGAGGGTCATTTCAACGCGCAAAGGCCGAACGAAAACATTCCGTCCCCACTTCCGCAGATGCAAGGCCAGCAGCAATGAAGAAGATTAGGGTTGAAAATCCCGTTGTCGAACTCGATGGCGACGAAATGACGCGGATTATTTGGCATTATATCCACGAAAAGCTCATTCATCCTTACCTCGACATCGACCTCGAATATTACGATCTCTCTATCGAAAACCGCGACGCGACAAACGATCTGGTTACAGTGGAAGCCGCCAATGCCATCAAGAAACACGGCGCTGGCGTCAAATGCGCCACCATTACTCCGGACGAAGCCCGAATGGAAGAGTTCAAGCTAAGTCAAATGTGGAAGTCGCCGAACGGCACGATCCGCAATATTTTGGGCGGGGTGATCTTCCGTGAGCCTATTATTTGCCAAAATGTCCCGCGCCTCGTGCCCGGCTGGACGCGGCCGATCGTGATCGGCCGCCACGCTTTCGGTGATCAGTATAGCGCGACTGATTTCAAGGTTCCCGGCAAAGGCCGCCTCGTCATCAGGTTCGAGGGCAACGACGGCACGGTCATCGAACGAAAAGTGTACGACTATCAAGGTCCAGGCGTTTCCTTGTCGATGTATAACCTCGACGAATCGATCCGCGATTTTGCCCGCGCTTCCATGAATTATGGACTCACGCGCAAATATCCGGTGTATCTTTCGACGAAGAATACGATTTTGAAATGCTACGACGGGCGCTTCAAGGATTTGTTCGAGGAGGTTTACAAAACCGAATTCAAGGACGCGTTCGGCGAGGCTGGACTAACCTACGAGCACCGTCTCATCGACGATATGGTCGCCTCTTCACTCAAATGGTCGGGCGGCTATGTCTGGGCATGTAAGAACTATGACGGCGACGTCCAGTCCGACACCGTCGCGCAAGGTTTTGGATCGCTCGGCCTCATGACTTCGGTGTTGATGACTCCCGATGGAAAGACGGTCGAAGCCGAGGCCGCGCATGGCACCGTCACACGCCATTACCGCGAACATCAACAAGGCAAGGAAACATCGACCAATTCGATCGCCTCGATTTTCGCCTGGACACGTGCGTTGGCGCACCGCGCCAAGCTCGACGGCAATGCCGAGCTCACCAATTTCGCGGCTACTCTCGAAGCGACATGCGTCGCCACGGTGGAGGCCGGCTACATGACCAAGGACCTTGCCCTCCTTGTCGGCACCGACCAGCGTTGGCTCTCGACGACAGGTTTCCTCGACAAGATAGCCGAAAATTTGCGCGCCCGGATGAGCGCAGGATAGAAAAAGCGCGCCAGGGGATGCCAGCCGCGATCGCGATGGTTGAATCCAGAAAGCCGATGCCCAACTCGGCACGGCCGGACCTGGCAACCATTACGTAGCCGTCCGCAAAGAAGCCGGGTTGAACCCTGGCTGTGATCGGATCGGTTTTCCGACGATGGCCAATCGGACGATGCCAGATTTTGTCATCCGTCTCACGGCGGACATTATCGGCGAGCCAGGCCGGAACACCCGGACGGCCTTGCCCGCTGAAGCAATCCGCAAGCAGCTCGTCGAGCCAGGCCCAATCAATCGTCTGGGCGAGCCGCGCCAGCTCGTGCTTCATCGCGCGCTTCATGTTGATGACCTGAATGTTGATGATCTGATCAAGGCGCGCCCGGACAACTCATGATCTGCACGCCGGCGCAAGACCATCTCGCTTATGATGAATCCTGATACGACGACGACCAAAGCCGCGACCGCAGGCATCCGGCCCGCGTCCATTCCCATCACGGCAATTAACGCCACTATCATCGTATCAGTAAAATGACGAAGCGAGCCGCTTGAGCCTTCATTCGATAACTGGTTCGAGAATGCACTGAAGACCTGCCAAGATTGGCTGGTCCGAACCGTGCATGACCTGCCTCAGAGCCTGTTTTTCGTGCTCCCCGCCGATCTTTTCGAATTCGCGAACCACGCCAACCGTGAAGGCGCCAATTGACATCCCTTTTGCGCCGGCAGTGGCCCCGACTTTTTCGGCGAAAATAGACCCCATCGATGCGACGGCGGCGTGGGCGACCTTTTCGTGCGAACAGGTATGAATCATTTCAGCGATCAAGCACATTGCACCCTCGCTTAGTGGAACGGCGTAGGAAACGGTTGAAAAGCTGCACTCCGAACAATTAGGCAATGCGTCCGCCGCCGAATGGTTGGGCGCCGGCCGCGGCCGTTACGCGAAACGCCGCTCTCAAGCGCAACGTTACGACCCCTGCCAGCCTAGAGTGTTATTCTAACGTTATGATGACGTCAACTGAAATATCTCGTGTTGCTTTGCAATATCATGCATAATTTACGTTTTGCAGATGCTCAATTTCTTGCGAAGTTTTTCATGAAGACCACTTTATACAGTGTAACGGATAAAACCCTCACTTACTCCGGCATGACACAGATGTCGAAGCAGGTACAAAATCAGAGACCAAAATATTCGTGCTGTGAAAATCCAAGAAACAATCTCGACTCTAAAAAGAGCCCTTGATTTCCGACCGGTTTCCGCGGCTTACGCAAAGCCGCGCGACGGCCAAATTCCTACTCGCCACCCCACTGGGGGAGCCAATTTGCGGTGAAACCCGCTACGCGTTGCATAACGAACGGCCCGGGAAAAAGTTCCACATTGATTTTGAAAATCGGATTCCGGCCCCAATCGGCAGCCCAAGCCCGGCGAAATCGCGGGTCCGAGTCTTTGAAAGAAGTTAAAAACCTACCTTAACTAGATGAAGTTACGTACTCATATTCATTATATTCTTGCTTGTGAAACGATCCCATCTGCGGGTTGCGCGCGAACCGCTGACGATATGGCCGCCTCGTCTACCGCGGCGCAACCGCGCCCGGGGGCGAGGTCGCCGCGGGGCTGGAGGGCTCGGCTAATGGCGCGAGCGGGAAGGCCATGATCTTTGAATCGACGGGTTTTTCGCCGAGCACGGCCTGAACGTTGGCGTCCTGCGGCCTCTGTTCGGTGATCTGCGCGCCTATCGTCCGTACCGCCTGGGGGGCGTCGGCATATGTGCCATGCCCGATCAGCCCGGTTGACTGGAGCGAAAGATCGTAGGCCTTGACGCCAAGGTCTTCGAGCGCCGCGCGATCGCTGGGATTATCGGGGTCGAGCGCGCCGAGACGCTGGCGGTCGCCCGCGAACCTGCGCGAAAGCGAAAGCGCGCGATCGTTGGAGGCGACGAGGACGAAGACATGCGACGGATCGAGCCGCGCCAATTGCCGGCGGAAGACGTTCAAGTCGATGTCGGGGGCGGCGAGCATGACATCGCCGAGCTTGCCGTTGAGGCTGGGGCTGCCGGAAATGGCATTTTCCCGCAACGCTTCCATCGCAAGCCAGGCGCCCATCGAATGCGCGAGTATATGCACGCGGCCAATATCCGGCAGTTCGGAAAGCCGGTGAATGAGTCTGCTCAAGGCATCGCGGGCAATGGTCGCGCTTTCCTTGGCCGCGCTGTAGTCGAGAAGGCTGCCGGCGGCGGGCCAAGTATAGAGCACCGCGACGCCGCCGAAGCGCGCGTCGTCTGCGATTTGCGCGAGACGGAAACGCGCCTCGTCGTAGCTCGTGTTGAAACCATGAACATAGAGCAAAACATCGCGGTTCGGTCCGATGCGTCCGGAAATATGGCTAGCGAGCTCGGCAAAAAAAGCGGTCTCGTCGAGGCCGCGCCGGCTCCGCGCGAAAAAGTGTTTTTGCGGATCTTCCGAACCGAACGCAGGCCGCTCTACCCTGCCCGGATCATGGCCAGGCGGCACGCCGATCATCTGCAAAGAAAACCGTGCCCCGTTCGCCACGGCGGCTTCGCTTGCCGCGCCGCCTTCGCCCTTGCGAGTCGAGACAACGAAGGTCGCGACGGAGCGAGACTCCGCGGCAGGCTCGCCCGCCGCGGATAGACCGATCGACGCGCAGCCCGGTGTAAGGATCAAGGCGCAGCCCGCGAGCATGAAACAAAGGCGCCTGGCGATATCTGGGCGCCGCGCGGGCAGTCGCGGGGAGACACGAAGAAGCCCACCGCGGGATAGCGCGCTTTGGTTCAAATTACAGTCTCGGAAGAACGCACCCAATTTTGCGAAACACCTAATAAGGCTCACGTCTTGCCCGTACGCTTTGCGGGCGGGCGGTTTTTGGCCGTCAAACATGTCCGGAATACGGCCCAGCCGCCTACGTGAACTGCCGGACATAAACTTCCGCGCGTAAAGCAGAAATCGCAAAATAAAATCAATTGCAAGGAGAGCGCCGATTCATTTGCGCGGCGCTTAATTGCTTCGCGCCGCTGCCGCGCCGCATGATTCGGCGTGCGTCCAATTTTTCGCGCCACCTAAACTTGCCGCGCGTGTTGCCTTTGACGGTCCGTTCCGCTCAACCTCGCGGTTAGGCTTTCCTCCGCTTGTCCGCTCGCCCGCGCCTCGCGGGTCAGGATGGCAGACCTAGGTAGGCAAATAAGATCCGAGCCAAAAGAAAGAGCGAGACAAAGGTAAATAAAACAAGAACTAACGAACGGGCCTGTTCGCCGGACCGATCGGGAAAATTGCGTTTGAAGCTGTCCCAATATCGCTGCCACCAAGACGAATTTGGCGGCGGATTATGAAGACGTAAAGGCGACATGAAAATCTCCGCTCACCAGCGATCCGCAAAACCGTCCATGGAGCCGTCCGTGCGATCCCTGGCCCGAAGGCGCGGCATCGACTCTATCGCCGGAGACATTTCAAAAGCCTCCCCGGTCATGCCGCGGTTGGGACAAGCAAAGCACGCTCGCCAACGAAGATGCAGGACGAGTTCGCGGCACTTCGCCTCACGCGCATACCCGGCGTCCATTGCCTAAAACTCCGAAGTTAATTAACTTCGCCGATCGGAGACCTAATCCTCCAATGCACATCGATATCATCCAAATTCGAGGCCGTGAAGCGGATCCGGAGTTTTCGCTATTCAAGCCACCGTGCCCGCCGAAATCATACCGCGGGACGTCCTGGCCGGCGCGCCCGCGGGCATTGACGAACCGCGCCGCGGCCGGTTCGGGACACCTCCGCAGATTCCGGCGTTTAGGGACCAACACTAACGCAAAACGATCACGCGGGTCCCCACCTTGACGCGGTCGAAGAGGTCCACGACGTCCTCGTTGGTCATGCGTATACAGCCGGACGAGACCGCCTGGCCGATCGTTTGCGGTTCATTCGAGCCGTGGATGCGAAAAAGCGTGCCGCCAAGATACATGGCCCGCGCGCCGAGCGGATTTTCCGGTCCGCCTGGCATAAAACGCGGCAGATCCGGACGCCGGCGCAGCATCGTTGAGGGCGGCGTCCAGGACGGCCATTCGCGTTTCATTGCAACCCTCCTTGCGCCGCTCCATTCGAAACCGGGGCGGCCGACCCCAATGCCATATTTGACCGCCAGATTCCGAGGCAGAATATAATAAAGACGGCGTTCCTCCGTCGAAATCACAATCGTGCCAGGCGCATAGCGGCCCTTGTAGGCGACGAGCTCTCGCGGCGGGGCGATAGCGCGCGGACGGCCTTCCATACCGGCCAAGGGCAGGCCGAAAATCTGCTGGTCATACGCCTGCAACGGCGCTCCAGTCGCGGCAAGCAAAAGCCCGGCCGTGCCGCACACGGCGAGAAAGTGACGGCGCATCATGATGTTCCCAAAGTTGCGAAAAGACTTGCATCAAACGAATCAGTGCGGGGATGCTATTTTTAGCGACAATTGGTTTGCAGGGGCTTGATCGCAACAGCCAAAGGCTGGGCGGATCTGGTGTTGAGAGCGCGCGTGGCCAAATGGCAACAGCGGCGGCGCGTTGCCCCGGACCGGACCGGCCGGCGGGCAGAAATCGCGGCGAAAGACGGCGTCCAGACATCATTTTCCGGCGCAGGTGGCGCTGGCCATCCGCGCCACCGTCCTGTTCGGGGGCTTTCCTTCGGGGCGCGCGCCGTCCTACACCGAAGATGCCAAGCTCCAGCGGTTAACATGCCTGTTAGGCACTGAATTCCCGCCGATCGCGGCGCCGCCGCGATCCCTCTTGCGCGAATTCGCCCGCGCGCGGACAATCGCCAAGAAAAGACCGAGGGAGCGATGCGCCCATCCATCTTAAACCCTCTCTTCGCGACAGTCGCGAGCCTGCCTGGCATCGGGCCAAAAAACGCCAAGCTGCTTGACCGGCTGCTCGCCGGTGACGGCGGGGAAGCCCGCGCGCTCGACCTTCTTTTTCATCTCCCTTATGCCGCGATCGACCGCCGCATCCGGCCAAAGATTGCCGGTGCGCCGCTCGATATGATCGTCACGCTCGAAGTTAGGGTCGTGGAGCACCGGCCGCCGAGCGCCCGCTCCAAGGCGCCCCACAAGGTCTTGGTCGAGGACGACACCGGCGACGTCCTCCTCGTCTTCTTTCTCGCCAACCCTCAGTGGATTGAAAGGAGCCTGCCGGTTGGCGCCACCCGCTGGATTTCCGGAAAACTCGAGCTTTGGGACGGGCATCGCCAGATCGTGCATCCGGACCGCGTGCTCGACAGCGAAGGTTTTGCCAGGATGGCGCCAGTCGAGCCGGTCTATCCTTCAACCGAAGGGCTCTTTCAAAAATCTATCGGGCGGGCGGTCGGAGCGGCGCTGGCCAAAATCCCCGCCTTGCCGGAGTGGCGCGATGGGACGGTTCCGCCGTTCGCCGAGGCGCTGCGGGGCGTGCATCGCCCAAACACGCCGGAGAGCATCGCGCCGCAGGCGCCGGCAAGAATGCGGCTTGCCTATGATGAATTGCTCGCCTCGCAATTGGTGCTTGCCTTGATGCGCGCGAAAATCAGGCGCGCGCCCGGCCGCGCGAGCTGGGGGGATGGCCGTATCAGACAGAAGATCGCCGCTGCCCTGCCCTTCG
>JBQTKC010000099.1:0-5729 GCA_052386575.1 Beijerinckiaceae bacterium | reverse complement strand
TTATCGTAGGGCTTCTGGTAATGTCGATGGTCGGGATGAATACGCCGCACGGCACGCCGGGATCGGCGTACCCACCCACTATAGGCGGGCAGTGACGTTACACCCGCCGCAATGGCAGGAGCATCGCGGTGGTCGAGCGTTGGCTCGCGCCGGTATTGAATTGCGATCCAGTACGCGTGGATGAGGCTGCGGCATTATCGTGCGTCCGCCGTCGTCTCACCCATGCATCCATGCCGGGTTGGGCTTTGATCTGTTGCGCGAGAAGAATGCCGCGCCAAAAAAGACTGCGGTGAAAAGAGGCTGTCGTCTCCGTGTCGCGCTTTGCCGGCGACGGCTGCCCCAAAGTGAGCAAAATTGCCGCCGAGCGCGCCATTCGGCCAATCGCGCTCGGCGGCAAAATTTTTTTGCCGGTTCCGTTTGGCGGAGTATCACCCAACTCGGCGCGAAACTCATGAATTTCGATCGGCGCCCCAGCCAAGCCCGCCGGAGCGCGGCAGGCGGCTCATTCTATTTGTTGCTCTATTTGTTGCCCGGCGCGCCCGCTCCCTCAGAGCAGGCCTTTTTCTCGCTGGGATGCGAACTCTCCCAGGTGGTGATCGACTGCGAGTCCGAGGCTGGCATCTTTTTGTTCATGCAGGAACAGTAGGCTGCAACGACGATCGCGGCTTGCCCCTCGCCTTGGTTGCCGGCCAAGCATTGCTTGATTTTGGCATCGGGCAAGCTGATTTAGCCTTGTCCCCCAGGCCAATACGACTAACCCGACCCCACTGGTTGCTCTTGCAAACCTTCGAACGCCGGCCGTCGGCGCTGGCCGCGTTCGTGTCCGTGGTTCCACGAGTGCCCATTTGCCTTTATCGCACGGGGAGGAGGCTCCAGTTTCATCGCGCGCCCTCCAAAAGCCGGGCAGCGGCGGCCCGCGCCTCCTCGGTAATCGTCGCGCCGGCCAGCATTCGGGCGATTTCCTCGCGCCGTGCGTCCTTCTCGAGAACTGAGACCCGCGTCGCGACTGCGCTGCCTTTGCCGGCGTCCTTGACGATGCTCAAATGACCTTGCGCGCGGGCGGCGACTTGCGGCGCATGGGTCACGGCGAGCACCTGCACGCGCGCTGCGAGTCGCGCAAGCCGCTGACCTATGGCATCGGCCACCGCACCTCCGGCGCCCGCATCGATTTCATCGAAGACAAGTGTCGGAGCCGAGCCTTGCTTGGCAAGAACCACTTTTAGGGCGAGCATAAAACGGGCAAGCTCGCCGCCGGAGGCGATTTTCATCAAGGGGCCCGGCTTTGTTCCGGGATTGGTTTGCACCCAAAACTCGACTTGATCGTAGCCGTCTGGGCCTTCCGAATCAGTGCCAAATTCCGTCGTAAAATGGGCTCCTTCCAGCTTGAGCGGCGCGAGCTCGGCATTCACTTCCGCATCGAGGACGGCAGCCGCCTTCTTGCGCGCCTCCGACAACGCCCTCGCGGCCGACGCATAGGCGGACTCCGCGGCCTCCACCTCTTGTGTTAGCTGGGATAGCCGTGCTTCCCCGGCGTCAAGGGCGGCAAGTTCGGCTGCGAATTTTTCGGCAAGCGAGGCAAGCGCATCGGCGGGAACCCCATATTTGCGTCCCGCGGCGCGCAAGGCAAACAGCCTTTCTTCCACACGCTCCAATTCCCGCGGATCGAAATTGGCTTCAAGCAAGGCCTGATCGAGGGCTTGCCCGGCGACATCGAGGGCGTTCAAGGCGGCGTCGAGCGCCTCGGCGGCGGGCGCGATTAATCCTTGTGCCTGGGACTGACGCCGCTGGAGCCTACGCAGCGCGGCGGAGAGAGCAGGCGTCGGCGAATACTCGCCCGTCACCGCCGCATGGACGTCACGCAGATCGGCCGCGACCTTCTCGGCCTGCATTACGGTGGAGCGGCGTTCGGCGAGCGCTTCTTCTTCGCCGGGTGCGGCCGCAAGCCTGGTCAGCTCGGTGTGGGCGTGGCGCAGATACGAGGCTTCCGCAAGCGCCTTTTCGACCCGTGCTTGCTCGCGCGCGCGCTCGGCCTTGAGATCCCGCGCAAGCGCATGGGCGGCGCGCACGCCCGCGGCGAGAGGGTTCAAACCGCCAAAGGCATCCACCAGTTGGCGATGCGTGCCTGAATTGACGAGCGCGCGCTCGTCGTGCTGGCCGTGAATTTCGACCAGTTCGCAAGCGATCGCCCGCAATGCCGCTGTGGTCATCCGCTGATCGTTGACGAAGGCACGGCTGCGGCCATCCGCCAATTGCTGGCGGCGCAAGACTAGTCTGCCGCCGGTTTCGACCTCTAGTGCCCTCGCCGCGGCGACCGCCTTGTGGTTCTCCGCCAATTCGAATGCCGCGCTGACCTGACCTTGAGGCGCGCCGTGGCGGACCAAGCCGCCGTCGCCCCGGGCGCCAAGCGCCAGCGAAAACGCATCGAGGAGAATCGATTTGCCGGCGCCGGTCTCGCCAGTCAAAATGGTTAGGCCACGGTCGAATTCGAGATCAAGCTTATCGATCAAAACGATGTCGCGGATAGACAGTCGAACGAGCATGGGGTCGTGGACTCCCCTGTGCGTCTGTGCTGCGGCGCGGCTCTTTCATGTTTTATGGAAACGGGAAAGAGTTTCAATTCACTGCTTTAACGCATTTCCTCGCCGCGCGGCAGACTATCTTCGAGGAGCGCTAATCGGCTTCAACAACAAATGCTTGGAGCGTGAATTTTTGCTCGCGGTTCATGCAGGAGGTTGTGGCTGCCTCCGGCCGCACCCTAGCCAAGACCCATTTTCTTGAATGCCTTCGATATCCAGGACCCCTGGTCTTCATGCGGCTGCAGCCCGCCTCCCTGGAGAAGCGCATAAGCATCCTTGTACCAGACCGACTCCGGGAAATTGTGCCCTAAAACCGCCGCCGCGGTTTGTGCCTCGCCCGGAATGCCAAGCGCGAGATATGCCTCCGTCAGCCGCAGAAGAGCTTCCTCGGCGTGCCGAGTCGTCTGATATTTAAACAGAACCTCACGGAAGCGGTTGATCGCCGCCGCATAATTATGCTGGTTCAGATAATAGCGGCCAACGAGCATTTCCTTGCCGGCAAGCTGGTCGCGGGCGACTTGCAGCTTATAGCGTGCATCCTCGACATATTCCGACTTCGGGAATTTCTCGGTGAGCAGGGTGAATACTTCGACCGCCTTTGCCGCAAGGCCCTGATCGCGGTTTATGTCCGGGATTTGATTGTAATAGGACATCCCCTCGAGATAATAGGCGTAGGGGACATCGGGAGACGTCGGGAATAACCCGATGTAGCGTTTCGCGGAGGCAATGGCGTCGTCGTAGCTCGCGTTTTGATATTGGCTGAAGGTGGTCATCAAGATCCCTTTTCTTTGCCATTGCGAATAGGGATAGTGCTTTTCGAGCTCGGCGAATTTCTTGGCCGCGCCCTCGTAATCCTTGGATTGCAGCCGGGCGAGCGCCTGATTGTAGAGGTCGTCCGCCGGGACATCGGGCACGATCTCGGTTTTGTATTTTTCCCCGGCAAACCAGTTCATTGGATTGAGTGTATCCACCCAATCCGCCGAGGCCGGGAGGGACAGCGACACCGCCGCCGTCAACGCGGCTGCACGGATCAATAACCCGCCCGAGGCCCCACGCCACAGGTTTCGCGTCTTGTTATAGGAAATGCTCACGCGCTTTGCTCATTCATCCCGAACAAACCACACGGCCCGACCTTCCATCGCAACCGGCGTTGTTACGCTAGCATCCCTTTCGGTCCGCAAAATAGCATAAATGTGGCGCGGAGCTCTTAAACTTACTCTGGTGGCCGGCGGTCTCGGTCTCCACATCCCCTGTTATGAGATTTTGATCGAAGGAATTGCGGTAATGGGGAATGGTGACGAGTTCGGAACGAGGATCCCGGCGTTAGGCCTTCCTGCTGCTATCCGGCGCTATTGCTCAGCTGGAGCAGTGCTCCCTCCAAACTGTGAGGCGCATTCCTCACCCCCGTCGTTGGACTGTGGCAAAGATATATGATTACGCTCGTTCCCGCCTTATAGCGTCGAAACGAAACGAACCGGCAGTTGTAGTTTACCCGCAATCCCAAGAATTACCCAAATCGGTTGGCGCGAAAATGCGAGCAGGAGAGCGACGATGACACCGCGCGTAAGAGAGATTTTGAGCTGGTATGGCGCTGATGGCGCTGGGACACTAACCAACCTCGCCCGGCTCTTGAACCATGGCCGGCTGGCTGGCACCGGCAAACTGGTGATTCTGCCGGTCGATCAGGGCTTCGAACATGGGCCGGCGCGCTCTTTCGCCCCAAATCCCCCAGCTTACGATCCGCTTTACCACTTCGAGCTCGCGATCGCGGCAGGCTGCAACGCCTACGCCGCCCCGCTGGGATTCCTGGAGGCGGGCGCCCGCGAATTCGCGGGGGAAATTCCGCTCATCCTCAAAGCCAACAACAATGACTCGCTGCGGGACGAAAAGGACCCGAACCAGGCATTGACCGCCAGCGTGCAGGACGCCCTTCGGCTCGGCTGCTGCGCGGTCGGACTTACGATCTACCCCGGATCGGCGCACGAGCTAAACATGTATGAACAGATCCGCGCCTATGCCGAGGAGGCAAAACGCAACGGGCTCGCGGTCGTCATCTGGTCTTATCCGCGCGGGTCGGGTCTGAGCAAGGAAGGGGAAACAGCAATCGATGTCGTTGGGTATGCCGTCCAGATCGCGGCTCAGCTCGGGGCGCATATTGTTAAGGTGAAGATGCTGTCGGCGCATATCGAACAGGAAGCGGCCCGCAAGGTGTATGTCGAACGGCGCATTCCGATCGCGACTCCGGCGGAGCGCGTCCGTCACGTCGTTGATTGTGCGTTCGCCGGCCGCCGCATCGTCATCTTCTCGGGCGGCGCCGCGGTCTCCGATGACGGCAAGCTGCTAGATGAAATCCGCTCGATCCATGCCGGCGGAGGGTTTGGTTCGATCATCGGCCGCAACTCGTTCCAACGAACAAAGGCAGAGGCGCTCCGGATGCTTGGCGCCGTCATGGACATTTATGCGGCCAAGCCAGACCGGATTTAGACGCGTTGTGCGCCGGGACAGTCGTGCCGGATGCCCGGCCGCCCGGTTCGATTGTTAACGCGCCGTCGATCTTTTCAGCGGGTTTCGGGCGTCCCGCCGAAGAGGTACTGACACTCCCGCACAACATTATTGTTGATTAATGGAGCTTCACCGATTAGGGCCGCCCGGTTTTGGGATCTTTTTTTGCAGGGCGCGATACTTGGCTTGCTGCCGCTTTGCGGATTGCGTCCACATCTGCGATATCCTGTGGCCGTCCTATTGCCAGTTTCGCCGTTATGAGGTCATCCGCTGAGATGAAATTCGCCTTCAACCCACTCGTTGGGTCTATCAAATCCGTAACGCGGCGCTGCCAAACCGCATCAAAATCAACTCCGGGAATTTCGGTCATGATGTCAACGCTAACCGGCTCCCGGCCCATGCGAAAGAACGGGCCGCGTTCGGCGAAGTCGGCGGCGGTCAGGCCCTCAAGGGGCGCGCCAAATTGCGCCAATGCCGCAAAAACCTTCCGCGCATTTTTGGCGCCCGCCTTTATCAAAATGCCATGGGTGACGTCAAAAGGTTTGTGTCAGCAGGAAAGGGGAGCTTATGCCTTGTGAGCGGTTTTCGTGGATGAAGACGGCGAAGAGGATGCGGTCCATGCTGGTCTTGTCCTGGAAGACGCCCATGGGA
>JBQTKC010000098.1:0-4249 GCA_052386575.1 Beijerinckiaceae bacterium | reverse complement strand
GCGGCTGATCGCGCGCTATTACCAGCTAAGGCAGCCAACACTCTTAATCTGGGGCAGACAAGACAAGGTTGTAAGGCCCTCGACGGCGATCACGCTCAACGCAATGATCGAGGGATCGAAACTGATCATGATCGACGATTGCGGCCACGTGCCCCAAGAAGAACGTCCCGAGATCACCATGCCGGCGATCCGCGACTTTTTGGCGGCCCTGTGAAACAAGGCGTAAACCAAGATTGCTCCAACCGGCAAAAATCACCCCGTCGAGGCGATAGATTCCGTGGCCTGCGGCCCTTGCGGCAATTGCGCCAAATGGGCAATGAGCGCTTGATCCTGCAAAATCGCCATGCGTTCTTTCGGCCGGAGCCAGGCAATCGCTTCATCGATGTCCGCGGCGCCCGAGAGCTTCGCATCGGCAAGCGCCCATTCCGCCGGAATTTCGCCTTTCCGGCGCCGTTGACGGCGCGGCAGGCAGGCCAGATGGAACGCGCGGAACTGCGGATCGGCATAAAGCGCGCGCAGCCCGCTCAACGCTTCGCTGTCGCGCCCTGCGGGCTCGCTTGCCAAGAAATTGGCACGTGCGACGACGGGCGGCGTGATCCGTTCTTCCGGAGTGAGCAGGAGGCCGGCGCGGCGCAGCGCGAGGCCGGCGCTGCGAAGGCCAGTGCCCCAAGACAAGAAAATCGCCAGCAAGAGGCCAAGGATCGTCGGCGACATCCAGGCAACAAGCGAAGGCGCAATCGAGAGGCCGGCTGTCAGGGCCAAAAGGCCCATCGCGACATGCGAGCGGTGGCGCGCGACAATGGCGGCAAAGGGAATCGATCCGTCGTCCCGCCGTTGCGGGTCCCAGCCGGTATCGAAGCCGAATACGAAATGCATGATGTGACCTGACTGGATCAGCATTGTAATTGGAGCGAGCAGCGCCGACATGATGATTTCGAAGACCACCGACAAAGCGAGCCTTATCGCGCCGCCGGCGCCGCGCCGGGTCGCGCCTCGGATCAAGGCAAGCGCCAAACCGAATAGTTTCGGCAACAAAAGTACCGCCATGGTAAACGCGAATAGTTCGAGCGATCTTTGCGAATCGAACCTCGGCCAAGTCGGGAACAAGGTAAACTCGTTCGTGAAATATTCCGGCCGGATGTAGCTTGTCTGGAAGGCGAGCACGATACCGACGAAGAGTTGCGCCAGCCAAAGCGGCGACGCGACATAGGCCATGATGCCGGCCGCCAAATGCTGCCGCGACATCGGATGCAGGCCTTTCGCCGGCAGCACTCGCAAATGCTGGAGATTGCCCTGACACCAGCGCCGGTCGCGGGTCGCGGCATCGATGAGCGAGGACGGACACTCTTCATAGCTGCCGCCAAGGTTTGGCAGCATATAGACGGCGTAACCGGCGCGCACGATCAATGCCGCCTCGACAAAATCATGGCTGAGGACGTGGCCGCCGAACGGAGGACGGCCGCGCAAAACCGGCAAGCCGCAATGCGCGGCGAACGCTGCCGTGCGAATGATCGCGTTATGGCCCCAGTAATTGCCGTCGCGCCCCATCGAGACCGAGACGCCGGCGGCGACCACCGGACCATAAATGCGCGCCGCGAATTGCTGGAGGCGAGCAAACAAAGTATTGCGATTGACGATCAGCGGGAGCGTTTGAATTATGCCCGCGCCCGGGTCCGCTTCCATCGCCGCGGCGAGCGAGATTATTGTATCGCCGGCCATCAAACTGTCGGCGTCGAGCACCACGAAATGCTCGTAGCGGCCGCCCCAGCGGGTGACGAAATCCTCGATATTGCCGGATTTTCGATTGAGGTTCCTCGGCCGGTGCCGGTAGAACAGGCGGCAGCCAGGGCCAAGCCCTTCGCGCATCGCAAGGAAAGCCTGTTCCTCGGCGACAAAAATTTCCGGATCGGTGGTGTCGGAAAGAAAAAACCATTCGAACGCGTGGCCAAGACCTCTCGCCTCGACCTCCTCGAACATCGCCGCGGCCGCGCCAAAGACCCGCGCCGGACTCTCATTGTAAACTGGCATGACGATCGCGGTGCGGTGACGCAATGCGAAAGGCGGCAAGGACGGCTTCGGCGAAAATAACAAGAGCCAGGTAAAACCCGCAAGGGCACTGGCGCAGGAGAGCGCGATCCAGGAAAAATTGGCGACAAAGAGAATAAGAAGCGCCCATTCGAGTGGCGTCACGCCGCCAACCTCGACAACCATATACATCTCGCGGGCGCCATAGACGGTCAGGCCCAGGCCGCCGCCAAATACAAAAAGCCGGGTCAACCAGCCGCCAGTAGAAACGTGGCGGGTTTTCTTGCGGCGCTCAGTGCGGTTGAACTCGGTAAGGCTTTGCGCCGGCATCGCAAGCGGCGCTTCGGGCGGGACGCAGGCTATGGCGTCGGACGCGCCGTCGCGCAACTGTGTCACCACCGGCCCAGTTGGCTGCGAATTGTCTAGAGCGTCCATCGGTAAAGCCAAGTCTCGCTTAGGGGTTTGCCGGCCGCCTCCAGCACAAGACGCAGTTCCGAAAAGGCTTCGCTCGAAGGATCGAGTTCGAAAACGATCCGGCAGGATTTTTTGTCCGCCGAGCTAAACGTTCGAACCTCGGTTATCGATCCCGGCGAAGCGGTCAAATTCGGTTTTAGGGCACCGGCGTTATGGAGGCCCAAAATATCACCGGAGAATTCAACCATGAAGCGCCGGCGCTTCGGCAATGAACCCCGCCCCGAACGCGACTGCGTGGCGATTGCCAGCGGCGGCGGCTCCGGCGGGTTCCAGCACCAGAATTGCCGGTACGCGAAGGACGTTTCGCTTCCGGCGGCAAGCGGCTGCTTTGGGTTCCAATAGCAGATAATATTGTCGTTGGCTTCGGAATCGGACGGGATTTCGATAAGTTGAATGCCGCCCGCGGACCAGTCGCCGATCGGTTCGATCCACAGCGAGGGGCGGCTCTCGAAGCGCTGGTCGTCGTCCTGGTAATGATCGAAATTGCGGTCACGTTGAAGAAACCCGAACCCGCGCGGATTTTCATCGACGAAGGTCGAAATTTGCAACGTGTCGCGATTGGCGACCGGCCGCCACAGCCACTCCCCCTTGCCGGTCAGCATCTGGAGACCGCCTGCCTCGCTCACGTTCGGACGCAGATCGTCATTGCGGCGTTCGTCGATCGAACCAAAGAGATGGGTCGTGCTCATCGTGGCGAGGCCCAAATTATCGACCGCCGCCCTGGCGAAGAGAGTACATTCCGTGTCGATGATCGTGGCTTCGCCGGGCCGCAGGGTAAACCGGTACGCGCCGGTCACGCTCTCCGAGCCGATGAGCGCGTGCACGACGAGCGCGCCGGCGGCGAGCGTCGGACGTTCGATCCAAACCATGCGGAATGCCGGAAACTCCTCGCCGCGCGGATCGGCGGTCTTGATCGACAGACCCCTCGCCATGGTGCCCAGGGTTTGGCCGGGTGCCACGGCGCGAAAAAAACTTGCACCCTGGAAAATGGCGAGCTCGGAAATGCCGCCCTGGCCTTGCGCGAGCACGCGAAAACCGGAAAAACCTATGTCGCCAAGGTTTTTGGGGACGGCAAGCGTGCCAAAATCGAACAAACCCGGATCATAAATGAGGCGGCGGGCTTGGCCGTCCGCGACGAGATTGATTTCCATCGGGGTCGAATAGATGAACCCGCGATGCAGCGGCTCGATCGCAAAGCCGGTATTGTCCGGCGCCCAGATCGCGCTCCCTGGACGTTCCCGGACGGCCGCATATTGCTCGTAGCCAAGGTCGCGAAACACTTCCGGGATGCCGGCCGGAAGCGGATTGAAGGGCTGTTTCGACATGGTTCTGGCGGCGTCGGCGACCATCTTTGGCTCGAACCTCGTTGGTTCGCCCAAAGCGAAGCCTCGCGGTGTCTCCCGTGTGGCGGAAGGCGCCGCGACATTTTCCGGCGCGGCGAGACCGGCGCGGGCGGCGATCCCGCCTGCCATCCCGCCAAGGACGAACTTCAAAACCTCCCGGCGCTCGATCATGAATCCGGCTTGGCCGGCGCCCGATCGCGCCGCACTATTCTTTAAAAACGCTTTGGTTTTATCTCTATAGGCGATAACCGGGCGAAACATAAGTTCCCTTTTGCGTGTTTGTCGATAGCACACGATATGTCCGGTTTAGGTAGCACACGATCTGACCGGTAAGCATGGCCTCTTTAGGGAGGGGCTCGATGCGGCGGCCGGAAGCCCGGCAGGGTGTGCGCATGACGCATGATGAA
>JBQTKC010000097.1:0-6108 GCA_052386575.1 Beijerinckiaceae bacterium | reverse complement strand
CTCTTGACCCCGGCGAAGCAACGCCGCCGCTACCAAAGCGAAAATGACGGGACCCGCGACGGCCATGAGATAAAGCGTCGCCTGCGGCAACAAAGACCCCGCGGGTAAATTGAAAAAGACCGTCCGGTTTGCAACCAAGTAGCCGAGGGCGAGGATGACCCATAAGCAAGAGCAGGCCGCGACAACGGCTGCTGGAACCCGGCTGGAACGGCCTTGAAACGCGCGCAGAACCTCGCCAGCGGATTGGCGATCGTCGTTGGCCGGGAGCATCGCCGGCGCGGCCCCGCCGGGGCGCTCGGGGGGCTGAATTTCCGCGCCTGGCGCCGTGGCACCTGGCGCGGCGGAGTTTTCGCCCGCCAGACCGGTCAGCCGATCCCCGCCGTTCGCCGCCGGCCTTGGCTCGAGCTTCCGCGCGCCACCACGCTCAGGCTTCGAGGGGCCGAAGCGCGGCATGGCGGCGTCGCGCTTGCCAAACGTGCGCTCCTGCGCCTTGTCCGGGCTGGCTGCGTCGCCGGGATTTGCTTCGGCCGGTCCAGGGTTTTCCCCGGCGGCGGGGAGTTTCAATGCCTCTTCGATGGCCAAAAGCGCCGCCGCCGCGGGATCTTGTGCTTTGTTGGAAATCGCCATCGAATACCTCTTACAAACTCTCTCGCGAGGGGCCAAGGCGTTGCGCGAATACACGCGCGGCAGCCGCCCGAGCGGAATCGTTAACCAAAGGTTACTTTACAACCGGAACGCTAGGATTCAAACCGGACTGCTTGACCCATTTGGAAACATCGTTAACGCGGCCATGCGCAAGACCCGGATGGGACATTTTTTTGCCAAGGCCAGGCGGGGGCGCAACGACTTATTTTAGTGCCTATGGGGGGCTTGACCGGGGAGACGAGCGGGCGCTAGCGCCTCAACATTCATGGCGCGATCGAAGCGATTCGGTCACAGACAACTGCCGCGTCATCAACCCAAAGGGTTCTCGGGTTCTGCCGTGCAGGCGCCAGGCAGGCCTGGCACGTTGAATTTGACCGGGTCGCCACATTTGTCGCATCCCGCGACGAAAAGACAACAAATTGCGCTGGCCAAGGTCAAAACGATACGGCGCATGGTCTCCTCCCGCTCGGGCTTTGCCTATAGGTGAGCCGATCCCTTCAAGTTTCAACTTTTCGGTTCAGGCATATTGAGCCTGAGGTGCAGCTCGCGCAATTGCTTTTGCGTCACCGTGGAAGGCGCGCCCATGAGCAAATCCTCGGCGCGCTGGTTCATCGGAAAAAGTACCACCTCGCGCAAATTTTCCTCGCCTGCGAGCAGCATGACGATACGATCGAGGCCAGGCGCGATCCCGCCGTGCGGCGGCGCGCCGTATTGGAAAGCGCGATACATGCCTCCGAATTTTTCGAGCAGCGTATCCTCGCCATAGCCGGCGAGCGCGAAGGCTTTTTTCATGATGTCGGGGCGATGGTTTCTGATCGCACCAGAGGAAAGCTCGACGCCGTTGCAGACGATGTCATATTGAAAAGCCTTGATGCCTAAAATTGTCATTTCATCGGCCGGATCGAGCGCGAGAAAAGCTGCCGGATCGAAATTCGGCATCGAAAAAGGATTATGCGAAAAGTCGATTTTATGTTCGTCCTCGTTCCACTCAAACATTGGAAAATCGACGATCCAGCAGAATTCGAAGACGTCCTTTTTCGTGAGGCCGAGTTCGTGGCCGATTTTGAGCCGTGCGGCACCGGCGAGCTTTGCGGCCTTGTCTTCTTGATCGCAAGCGAAGAACACCGCGCCGCCGGAGGAAATCCCCGCCTTTTCCGCGATTTTCGCCTGCGCTTCGGCAGGCAGAAACTTGGCGATCGGGCCTTTGCCCGTGAGCTTGCCGCCGTCGCCCTCGAAGATGATGTAGCCAAGCCCGGCCGCGCCTTCGCCCTTCGCAAACTCGTTGAGCTTGTCGAAAAATGAGCGCGGCTGATTGGCCGCGCCGGGCGCCGGAATCGCGCGCACTACGCCGCCCGCCTTGATGACATTCTTGAAGGCATTGAAGCTTACGTCCGCGCGGGCAAACTCCGCGGTGACATCGGCAATAATCAGCGGGTTGCGCAAATCGGGCTTGTCGGAGCCATATTTCAGCATCGCCTCCGCATAAGGAATCAGCGGGAATTCTTGCGTTACCGGACGGCCCGCCCCAAACTCCTCGAAGACGCCGCGCAGCACCGGCTCGACCGCGGCAAAGACATCCTCTTGCGTGACAAAACTCATCTCAATGTCGAGCTGATAGAACTCGCCGGGGCTGCGGTCGGCACGCGCGTCCTCGTCGCGAAAGCACGGCGCGATTTGAAAATAGCGGTCGAAGCCCGCCACCATGATGAGCTGCTTAAACTGCTGCGGCGCCTGCGGCAGAGCGTAGAATTTTCCCGGATGCAGGCGGGACGGGACCAGGAAATCGCGCGCCCCCTCGGGACTCGAAGCGGTGAGAATCGGGGTCTGGAACTCGAAAAAGCCTTGTGCCTTCATCCGCGCGCGGAGCGAATCGACGATTCTTCCGCGCAGCATGATATTTTGATGCAGTTTTTCGCGGCGCAGATCGAGAAAACGATAGCGCAGCCGCATGTCTTCGGGATAATTTTGCTCGCCAAACACGGGCATGGGCAATTCGGCGGCAGTTCCCAAAACCTCGATTCCGGTGACATAGACTTCGACGAGGCCGGTCGGCATTTCGAAATTTTCGGTGCCCGCGGGGCGTTTGCGGACCGTGCCGTCGATCCGGACGACCCATTCCGAACGAAGCTTTCCGGCTTGCTCGAAAGCCTTCGAATCCGGGTCGGCGACGCATTGGGTTACACCGTAATGATCGCGCAGGTCGATGAACAGCACGCCGCCGTGATCGCGAATGCGATGGCACCAGCCGGAAAGGCGGATCGCCTCATTCGCATGGGTATCGCGGAGATCGCCGCAAGTGTGGGTACGGTAACGATGAATCATTTCGGTGCGTGCAGTTCGACGGGGAAAGGAGCAAAACCGGACGGGTCCGGCCGGGCGGAGCACCGCATGCGCGAAGGAAACTGTCAAGTTTGCCTGGATCGCACAGTTTGGCACATTCAATGAGCAGACGAAACCGTCCAGTTAACCTATCCGCTCCGTACCTGAGGCGGGTCTGGCTCGACGAATCGCGGATAACCGACGCTCGTGCATATCCATTTTGTTTGCCATTGTTCCGCTCCGAATTTGCGCTCAACTTCGAACGCCCAATTACAATCATCGTAGGAGAAAACGGGACTGGAAAGTCAACCCTTCTTGAGGGTATCGCGGCAATGGCGGGCTACGACGATGCAGGTGGCGGCAAAGGCTACAGGCCCGTCGATCATTCTAGCGCAATGGAAGCTTCAGGAGGACTCCTCGCGTTGGCGCTCCGCGCGAGCTGGCTGCCGAAAATTACAAGCGGCTGGTTTTTTAAGGCGGAAAGCTTCTTTTCCGTTGCGCGCTATCTTGATCGAGCTGCAACTGAAACCGGTGCAGCGCCGCCGGATTTCCTATCTCATTCACATGGAGAGGGATTTCTCCGCTTTTTCAACGAGCGTTGCGAACGTCAGGGGATCTTTATCTTCGATGAACCAGAGTCGGCGCTGTCGCCGTCCCGGCAAATCTTGTTCTTGCGACTCTTGCGCCGCATTGAACAGAGCGGGCATTGTCAGGTCATCATGGCTACACATTCCCCAATACTTATGGCTTATCCTGGCGCGCGGCTGCTCCTTCTTTCGAAATACGGTCTAGACCCGGTAAGACTGGAAAGCACCGAGCATTTCAAATTGATCCAGGAATTCTGCGCAAATCCGGCAACGTTCATCGATACGGCGCTTGCCGATGATTCCTGTACAATTGACTGATTGTAAGTCACATAAGCCAGCCATGCCCTTGCTGGGCAAGGCTCGTTAGACGCCGTCGCGGTGGGTAATAGCTTTGGAGTCATGGGCGGAAATTTCAACCTGGGCACTGCCCGGCGGAGGCCCAAAGGCGAAGTCTCAGCGGCCTGTTGGAAACTATGGCGGAGGATCGAGCTTTGCATTATTGAGCCATAATGACCCTGATTTCCACACAAGAAGACCTGAGCGCCGTCTGCCGCCGTCTTGCAACCCACCCCTTCGTCACCGTCGATACCGAATTTTTGCGGGAAACGACCTTCTGGCCACGACTCTGCATCGTCCAACTCGCGTCCGAAGAAGAAGCCGTCGCTGTCGACGCGATGGCCGAGGGGCTCGATCTTTCGCCCTTTTTCGAGCTGATGGCCAACGAGAAGCCGCTAAAAGTCTTTCATGCGGCGCGGCAAGATATCGAAATTATTTGGAATCTCGCAAAATTGATTCCGGCGCCGCTATTTGATACCCAAGTCGCCGCAATGGTCTGCGGCTTCGGCGATCAGGTTTCCTATGGCGATCTCGTCCAAACGATCACCAAAGTCAGGCTCGATAAATCCTCGCGCTTCACCGACTGGTCGCGGCGTCCGCTTTTGCCGGCCCAGGCCGAATACGCGATCGCCGATGTCACCTATTTGCGCGACATCTATAGATTCCTGTGCGCCAAATTGGAGGAAACAGGCAGGACCGGCTGGCTGGCTGACGAAATGACGCTTTTGACGTCGCCTTCGACTTATGAACAGCATCCCGAAAACGCCTGGGAGCGATTCCGCAACCGAGTACGCAAACCGCGCGATCTCGCGGTGCTCATGGAAGTCGCCGCCTGGCGGGAGACCGAGGCGCAGACGCGCGACGTGCCCCGCGCGCGGATTTTGAAGGATGACGTCTTAATCGAACTCGTGCTCGCCGCGCCGAAAACGGCCGAGGCCTTGGGCAATCTGCGCGCCTTTCCGCGCAGCATGGAGCGTTCGCGCGCCGGCGCCGGGATTTTGGCGGCGATCGAGCGCGGCCTCGCGCGAGACCCTAAAACCTTGCCAAAGATCGAGCGCGAGCGGCGCAATGGCGGCAATGGCGCGACGGTCGAGCTTCTGCGCGTGCTCCTGCGTCATGTCAGCGAGAGCCACGGCGTCGCGGCGAAGATGATCGCGACGGTCGACGATCTCGAAGCAATCGCCGCCGACGATCATGCCAAGGTCGCGGCACTCACCGGCTGGCGGCGCGAGCTTTTCGGCGGCAAGGCGCTCGAGCTAAAACATGGGCGCCTTGCCCTGACCGTCGAAGGCGGCAAAGTGGTTCCGCTCGAATGGCGGGAAGGAGAATCGGCCGGGATTAACGCCGGGTGATGCCGAGGTTGTGCGCGGCCGCCGCATGTCTGGTCGGCGGTCGAACGACTCCAATGTCTTGATGGATGATATCAATGGTCCATTTCAAATCTTTGGCACCGGAGCGCCGCCGTCCTTGTCGCCCTCGTGACTTTTATGTCCGCCGCCATGGTGCCGATGACCGTGGTGAGAGGGAGCATGACGCCGAGCGCTGTGGCGAGACTGGCGATAAGAACGGCCTCGCCGGTAATGGCCGCCGCCGAGATAGAGCCGGAAGGGGCCAAGACCGAGGTATTGCGCCGCGGCGGGCGTAGAATCGAAAAAGGCGGCTGCGGCAAGCATGGATAAGCCGAACAACAACGCCTTGCGCGAAATCGCGTGCGCTTTTGCCCCTCTATTCGGACCAGCTTTTCCGTTCCGCGCCGACATTCGCATTCTCCGTCAAACGCGTCCGCAAGCTCCAAACAATATCCCATGCCGCCGCTTGCTTTGCAATATTTCCTGACTCAAGGCCAGGGCAACGAATCCGGGTCAACAACCCACGCAATACAGCCGTGAAATGGGTTCTATTGGTTGCGACGGAGCCTGCGAAGACTCGCGAAGCGGGCAAAATGAAAGTGCCAGTGCCTCCATGGTGGTACGATCCGCGTGAATTATGGTGGGGCCGCCGGCGAAAAATGGTGGCGGCAAGGATTTGTTAATCCGAGTTCGGAGCCCTGGACTCAAGGCGCCGGCATGTGCGATTTGTCTCTATGCGGCCGCCCTAGAGCATTTTCATGATGGGCGGCGATAACCCGAATTGGCGAGGTAATTTGCGCCCTCCTTTGGTGTGAACTCCGCGAGCGCTTGAGCGATGGCTTCGATGAGGGCATCAAATGTTCCCGCGGCAG
>JBQTKC010000096.1:0-7548 GCA_052386575.1 Beijerinckiaceae bacterium | reverse complement strand
GACGTCGGCCGAGCTTGTCGCGTGCGCCCCGAAAAGTCTTCGGCTTGCGGGAATCCGCGACCATCTCGGCAGTACATTGGCCATGCTACGCGAGGTCCGCCGCCGCGCCGATGGTTTTGACGTGATTCATTTTCATGTCGATCTGTTGCCGCAGGCGCTTTTCCACGATCTCGCCCACAAATGTCTGGTAACATTGCACGGACGGCTCGATTTGCCCGAATTCATGCCGCTCTACAAGGCCTTTCCGGAGTTGCCGCTCGTTTCGATTTCAAACGCGCAGCGCCGGCCAATGCCGGCGGATGCCAATTGGCTCGCCACCATTCCGCATGGGCTTGCTTCGCACGTCTGTCCGTTCAACCCGGAAGGCGGGAGCTATTTGGCGTTTCTGGGACGCGTTTGTCCCGACAAACGTCCGGACCGGGCGATAGAAATCGCCAAGCGAGCCGGTATCCCCTTGAAGCTGGCGGCTAAGGTAGACGCCGTCGACCGTGAGTATTTCGAGACAAAGATCGAACCGCTTCTCGACCATCCCTTCATCGAATTCATGGGTGAAATCGACGAAACCCAAAAATGCGAATTTCTCGGCAAGGCGCGCGCGCTGTTGTTTCCGATCGACTGGCCGGAGCCTTTCGGGCTCGTCATGATCGAAGCGATGTCGGCTGGAACGCCTGTGATTGCTTGGCCAAATGGATCCGTGCCGGAAGTCGTTACCGAGGGCGTCAGCGGCAGGATTGTCGACTCGATCGAGTCGGCGGCGGCGGCGGCGCAACAGGCTCTTGACATGGACCGGCGCAGGGTCCGCGCCGAATTTGAACGCCGGTTCACCGCGGCGCGGATGGCGCGGGCATATGTCGCGGCCTATCGTTCGCTACTGGCGCACGTTCCGGCAACCGCGCACCTGCCGGAGGTTGCCATGTGCCCGGTCGCGCACGCGGACCCGCAGCGTTCTTGGGACCGAATCGCGAAGCAAGGCAACGGGCAGGTCTTGAACCCGGCGGGCTGAGGCGATAAATCCCGGACCAAAACCGGCGTGCGCCGGGAGAAAATCGCGGGATGCCTGCCACCGGCTGTGCGTCGGCAATCGCGGCTTGCGCGGAGACCGGACATCGGCGATGACCCTCATCGCGCGGCGCGCGGTATAGAATGTATCGCGGACGCGATAGAGTTGCCGCAGCACTATATCGAAATCGAGGGCTCGCTCGTCCAGCGCGCGCTGCGGACCCTGAAAGATGGCGATGCCTTCGCGGTCTTCGATAATTATGGCGACATTGGCGTCATCGGCACCGGACCCGAAGGACTCTATTTCAACGACACCCGCTTTTTGTCCTGGTACGAACTCCGGTTCGAGGGCAAGCGGCCGTTGTTGCTGAGCTCGGTGGTTCAGGTCGACAATGCCGCGCTCTCGGTTAGTCTTGCCAATCCCGATGTCCATGTCGACGGCGGGATTTCGCTGCGGCGCGACACGATTGCGATCGAACGCACCAAATTCCTTTTGCAGGCTGTCTGCTATGAGAGGATCGGATTTCGCAATTACGCCGACAGCACTCAGCATTTTCGCATCGACATTGGGTTTGGCGCCGATTTTCACGATCTGTTCGAAATTCGCGGAACCGCACGCAAACAGCGCGGCACGTCCACGCCGGTGGTCACCGAAGACGGCGCCGGGTTTCATTACGAGGGGCTCGACAACGTAAAGCGCAAGACGGAATTGCGCTTCTGGCCGCCGCCCTCTCGACTTGAGACGAATCGTGCGACCTTTAAATTCGAGCTCGCGCCCAATGCCCGGAAGTCGCTTTTCGTGTCGGCTCTTTGCTCGGACAAGAACGAGCCACGGATCAGTCCTTTTGGACGTGCTTTCCGGGCGAGGCGGCGCGCGATCCAAGGCGAGGCGGCCGGCATCGCGACGGTCGAAAGCTCGAACGAGCTTTTCAATGAAGTCTGCCGGCGTGCTACCGCCGACCTCTACATGCTGATGACGCGGACGAGCCATGGGCTTTATCCCTACGCCGGAATTCCTTGGTACAGCACGGCTTTTGGACGCGACGGAATCATCACGGCCATGCTGCTCCTGTGGCTGGACCCGTCCGTCGCCAAAGGTGTTCTGCAGTTTCTCGCCGCGACACAAGCGAAAACATTCGATCCTTTCACCGACGCGCAGCCGGGCAAAATCCTGCATGAAGCCCGGAAAGGGGAAATGGCGCGTCTCGGCGAAGTGCCGTTCGGGCTCTATTACGGCACCGTCGATGCCACGCCGCTCTATGTCGTGCTGGCTGGCATGTATTTCGACCGGACCGGGGACATCGAAACGATCGCCGCGATTTGGCCGAATATCAAGGCGGCTCTGCAATGGATCGATACGTTCGGCGACGTGGACGGAGACGGCTTTGTCGAATATGCGCGGATAAACGAATCGGGCCTCGTCAATCAAGGCTGGAAGGATTCTTTTGATTCGATCTTTCACGCCGATGGCGCATTGGCCGAAGGGCCGATCGCGCTTTGCGAAGTGCAAGGCTATGTGTTCGCGGCCAAGTCGCGTGCCGCGACGCTCGCGCATCGCATGGGCGAGCATGAACTCGAAACCGAGTTGCGCGGCGGGGCGCAGTCGCTGCAGCAGAGATTCGATGCGGCGTTTTGGTGCGAGGATCTCGGTACCTATGCCTTGGCGCTCGATGGAGACAAGAATCCATGCCGGGTCCGGACATCGAATGCAGGCCATGCGCTATTTTCCGGAATCGCCACGCCGGAACGGGCGGCGCGAGTCGCCGCGACATTGCTGGGCCGGGATTCGTTCAGCGGTTGGGGGATCAGAACGGTCGCGAGCGGCGAGGCGCGATTCAATCCGATATCCTATCACAACGGCTCGGTCTGGCCGCACGACAACGCGATGATCGCGCTTGGTCTTTCCCGCTACGGCTTTCATTGGCACGCGGCCAAGGTTTTCACGGCGATAATCGAGGCGGCGGCGTACCAAGAGTTGCGCCGCCTCCCAGAGTTGTTCTGCGGCTTCATCCGCAAACCGCACCGCGGGCCGACGGCCTATCCCGTTGCGTGCGCGCCGCAAGCCTGGGCGTCGGCAGCGACTTTTGCCTTTCTCGGGGCCTGTCTCGGCATGGACCTCCATTATGAGGCCAATTCGGTGTCATTCCGCGATCCTGTCCTGCCCGCCTTTCTGGATCATGTGACCTTGAGTCAATTGAGTCTAGGCAATTCGCGCCTCGATCTCAGACTCCATCGGCACGGGCGGGACGTGACTCTCAATTTGTTGCGCAGACAAGGCGATGCTAAGGCGATGTTGATCAAATGATTATTGTGGAAAATTGGTCATTGCGACTCCGGCGGCCGGGGACGCCGGGGCGGCCCTGCAACTGGCCTCGTACGGGCGCCTAACTGTTCCTAAACCGCATACGGGAACAATGGTGTACAATGCGCGCGGGCGCCCACCTCCAGGCCACCGGCGGCCGAGGCGGCCCCGGTCTAAGGAGAAGTCCAAAAGTCCCGTTTAAATCGGACTCGCCGTCATGCTACACACACAAAATGAGCGGCGGCATTGGATCGGGAGCCGAGACAGAAACAGACCACGCGCGTTCCCGGCGCGCGGCCTCGCTCGTCTCGGCGCTGGGGCGGCGCTCGATTGTCCTCATCGGGCTCATGGGATCGGGCAAGACCTCGGCCGGCTGGCGTCTCGCGCAAGAGCTTGGCCTCGAGTTCGTCGATGCCGACGAGGAGATCGAAGCCGCGGCGCAACTGTCGATCACGGAAATTTTCGCGCGGCACGGCGAGGAATACTTCCGCGAAGGAGAGCGCCGCGTCATGGCACGACTCTTGAGCAGTGGCCCGCGTGTGCTCGCAAGTGGCGGCGGCGCCTTCTTGAACGAGGAGACAAGGGCCAAGATCGCCTTGTCTGGAATATCGATTTGGCTCAAAGCAGACCACGACGTGCTCTGGCGCCGCGTGCGCAAACGCTCGCATCGTCCGCTTCTGCAAGGCGGCGACCCCGAGCAAACCCTGCGGACGCTATTGGAACAGCGTTATCCAGTCTACGCCCTGGCCGATGTCACCATCGTTTCGCGGGATGGACCGCATGAACTCGCGGTCGAGGATATTATCGCGGGCATCGAGCGTTTTTTGCGATCCGAGCCTGGCATGTTACCGCTCGCAGGGCAAGGAAGCATGGTTTTGGAGCAGCAGCAGGGCGCCGGCCCGCAACCAATTGCGAACCAGGCGCAAGTCAACGTGGAGCTTGGCGCGCGGACCTATCCGATTTTGATTGGCGCCGGCCTGATCGCGGAAGCTGGCACCCATATTCGCCGGCTCGCCCCGCGGGCGGCTTGCGCGATCGTTACCGACGAGAATGTCGCCAAACTGCATTTGCCTGCCCTCGAACGCGCCCTCGACGAAGCTTTCGTCCGCCATTCAAGGGTGGTTGTGGCGCCAGGCGAGGGGTCGAAATCCGTCGCTGAATATGGCCGCCTATGCGACGCCTTGATCGGCGCGAAACTAGAACGCGGCGATGTGATCGTAGCGCTTGGCGGCGGCGTCATTGGCGATCTTGCGGGATTTGCCGCGGCGACGGTCCGGCGCGGGATGCGCTTCATTCAGGTGCCGACAACGCTCTTGGCCGAGGTCGATTCGGCGGTCGGCGGCAAGACCGGGATCAACTCCCCGCATGGCAAGAATTTGATCGGCGCCTTCCATCAGCCTTTGGCCGTTATAGCCGACACCGATACGCTCAAAACATTGCCGCCGCGCGAATTTCGCGCGGGCTATGCCGAAGTTGTCAAATACGGCCTCATTGGCGACGCCGGATTCTTTGCCTGGCTCGAAGCCAATTGGCGTGCGGTCTTCGCGGGGGGAGGCGCGCGCGTTCATGCGATTGCAACGAGTTGCAAGGCCAAGGCGGCGATTGTCGCGCGCGACGAGCACGACGAGGGCGAACGGGCGCTGCTTAATCTCGGCCACACCTTTGGCCATGCGCTCGAGCGCCTCACCTCCTATGATGGAGCAAGGCTCGTGCACGGCGAGGCGGTCGCGATTGGAATGGTTTGCGCCTTCCGCTTCTCCGCGCGCCAAGAACTATGCGGCGATCAGGATCAAGCGCGAGTCGAGGCGCATCTCCAAGAGGTTGGTTTGCCTATTCGCATTGCCGGCATTCCTGGCTGGAACGCCGGCCCTGAAGCGATCCTCGACGCCATGTATCAAGACAAGAAGGTCGCGCATGGCGCCCTCGCGTTCATCCTCGCGCGGGCGATCGGTGATTGCTTCATAGCAAAAAATGTCGAAGCCAGCGAGATCCTCGGCTTCCTTCAAGATGAACTGAAACGAGGACATTAACTCATGCACGGCGCGGGTGCCGGTGCGCTAATCGATGTTTTGCTCGCGATCGGCGTCCTATTCGCGACCGGGCTCATGACCGTCATCTTGTTGATTTTTGCCGAACTGATGCCGAAAACAGTGGCTATCAATTACCCAGACCGCGCATCGCTTCTCGTCGCGCGCGTGATATCGTTTTTCGTCGCTATCCTCGGACCTGTCCTCTTCGGCGGCGAGATTTTCGTGCGCGGATGCTTGAAAGCGGCCGGCATCGATACAAGCGCGCGGCGCTCCATTCTGTCTGGGCACGAAGAGCTAAAAAGCGCCGTAGATCTTCTGCATCGGGAAGGCGGCGCCGGACGTTCCGGCCGCGACATGTTCGCTGGCCTGCTCGATCTTCGCTATCTCGAAGTGTCGTACGTTATGGTTCATCGCACCAAGAGCGCGCCATTCCGGAGCCGGGACAGGTGTTCAATTTTCATAATTTCCGCTTTGAAGTGCTGCGCAAGACGCGCGATCGGATCGCGTCGCTGAAAATCTTGCCGATGGAACCGGGCAAAAGCGCGGCGAGAGATTAGCCTAGCTCTGCGCCGCCTTGCCGAAACCGGCGGTTTCCATTGTCTCATGAATCTTGCATTGAAATGCATCGTCCTCGCCCTTGGCCAAAAGCCCGGCATGGGCGGCAATTGCGTCGCCCAAAACCTCGACCCAAGGGATCTCGGTCTTCGCGAAATCGCTCAGCACATAATTATGCACCAGCGCCTTGTCGCCTGGATGGCCGATGCCGATCCGCACGCGCCTATACTCATTGCCGAGATGTTCGGAGAGGGATCTTAGGCCGTTATGGCCGGCATTGCCGCCGCCGGTCTTGACCCTCACCTTGCCCGGCGGCAGATCGAGCTCGTCGTGAAAGACGACGATGCGGGACGGAGAGATTTGGTAATAACGCGCCGCCGCGCCGGCGGAGCGGCCGGATTCGTTCACATAGGTCTGCGGCTTCAACAGAATCACGCGCTCGCCTTCAAGCACGATTTCGCTGACGAGGCCTTGCCAGCGCGCGCGAAACGCCGGCGCTTGATAGTTGCGCGCGATCGCATCAATAACCATGAAGCCGGCATTGTGACGATGGCCGGAAAAGGCCTTTCCCGGATTGCCAAGGCCGGCGAAGAGTAACATGGCGCCCGCTCGGAAGCTTTACTTAAGTTCGCGCGTAAAAATCCGGGCTCAGAGCGGAAAGCTATTTCTTTCCTTTTGGCGGGGCTTTGGCCGGGGCGCCGGCAGCCGGGGCGGCCGCGGCGGCTGGCGTGGCGGCGGCCTTCCCTTTCGCATCCGGCGCCGGCGCGGCGGCCGGGGCCGCCGCTGACGCCGCCGCGGCGGCTGGGGCCGTTGCCCCCGGCTCTTCCGCGGCAACAAGCGGAGGCGCGATCGTCGCGATCGTGAAATCGCGCTCGCGCTGGGTCAGCTTGCAACCTGCCGGCAGGGGAATTGCGTCAATGTGCACCGAGTCGTTGATTTGCAAGGACGCGAGATCGGCGACGACCGCCTCGGGAATGGCATCCGCCGGAACCCGCATTTCGATTGCGTGACTTACAATATTCAAGCTGCCGCCCTTCTTGATGCCGGGGCAAATATCCCGATTGATGAAATGCACGGGGATAGCAACACGAAGGCTCGCCCCAGGTTTTAGGCGGAGGAAATCGACATGAAGAGGCTGATCCTTGACGCTATCGAGTTGATACTCGCGCGGAATGACGCGTTGCTTGACGCCGCCCACATCGAGTTCGAAGATCGTGGTCAGGAAATGCCCGGCGTAGATCAACTTGTTCAGTTCTCGATAATCGAGCGAGACCGGCTCGGCCGCCTCACCGCCGCCGTAGATCACGCCTGGAATGCGGCCTTCGCGGCGCACGGCGCGGGCGGCCCCCTTGCCTGTCCCTTCGCGAACCGTGGCGTCTAAAGTTCTCATCCCGGTCATTTGTTTGTCCTTAAAATTGCAATCGCAACGAGGCGGACGCGCCGCGCGGACGCCACAGAGCTTATAGCGGCGCGCCCGCGCGCATGCAATGTTACCCCACGGCGCGTGCACGGCAAAATACTGAATCGTTGACATGCGAGTATCTCAGCCCGGAATGCGGAATTGACGGCGGCCCTCACGCGTTTGCGCTTGAGGGACATTTTGGAGCCGTCGCGCTCGAGGATGTCGAGGACCGCTTGGCGGACGATGGCGAGGTTTAGGGG
>JBQTKC010000095.1:0-5957 GCA_052386575.1 Beijerinckiaceae bacterium | reverse complement strand
CGTGTCGAGCACGTGTTCGGCGATCGGACGATGAGCATGGGCGCCAAGATCGTGCGCGCGATCGGGATGGCGCGGGCGACAATGAAGATCGGGACGCGGAACCTCGCCTGCAACATGCGCCGGCTCGACACCCTGGAGCGGATGGCGGCGGCCGCATGAGCGCCGCAAGGCGCGGGGCGCTCAATGGGAGCGAACGAGCTCCGGACGGGGGCGCCGCGGCGAAGAGGCGGCGAACTTCGCGGCGCAACACGACGCCGCGGCTCCCCAAACAGGCCTTCTTTCACCTCCGCCGCATCAATAGCTTAAATTCTTCGAGGTCCCCATCCCGCTTTGTGCTTTTTGTGAAGGGCTGGCCCTTGCGGGAGCGCGAAGACCGAGGACTTGGCGCGCCCCAATCCATCCACGTCATGTCTTTCGTCCCGGCATGTGCACGCCTAACGCAAGTCCCGCGCCGCGCAACGCCAGACGCGAGGAGCGCAGGGCGCCAAGCCTCGTAGTCCGCTTAGATGATCTTTTCAATACGCCGGTCGGGCACAAACCAGAGGAGCGCGACGGCAATGTAGAGCGCGATTGCGATCCATGGTTGAACGAAAGCAAGCGGAAGCGCGATTACGTAGATCGCAATCGAAAGCTTGCCTTTCACATCTTTGCCGATCGAGTGGGCCAGGGCCGAGTGCAGCCCATTACATGCGATGAGCATCTGCACCAGCACAAAATAGCTGATCGCGGCCATCGTTAGAACGAATCCGTAGGCTGCGGTGGGCAGCGCAGCGAGACCGGTCTCGTCTATCCAGCGGATGCCAAAGGGAAACAAGGACAGCCAAAACAGCAGGAATAAATTTGCCCACATTACCCGGCCATCGATCCGCTCGCTTATATGGAGCAGATGGTGGTGGTTGTTCCAATAGATGCCAATATAGATGTAGCTGAGCACATAAGTGACGAACACCGGAAAGAGGGGCGCGAGCGCGGAAAGGTCAGCGCCGTGCGGCGCCTTCATCTCCAGCACCATGATGGTGATGATGACCGCGATCACCCCGTCGGTGAAGGCTTCCAGCCGGCCTTTGTGCATAAGAGACCTTTCGCATTCAATTGAACGTCCCGCGGTAGAACCTAACCGCGATTGTGATGGCCGGCGGGCAAAAGTTCGTCTATCTCTTGAGCGAGCGGCATCTTTTCGCTACGTCCCGCCGGTTTGCATGCCTCACATGAGAAATTCTCTCGCAGCGCTTTGGTTATTCGGGCTTTGCTCGTGCGGCCTGCTGCTTCCCGCGTTCGGACAAGAAAGATCCGTCAACGTCTATGGGTGGAGTGATTATATCGATCCCAAGGTCATCGAGGACTTTACCAAGGAGACGGGAGTAAGGGTCGCCTATGACGCTTACGATTCAAACGAGGCTTTCGAGGCGCGGCTCCAGGCCGGCAAGACCGGCTACGATGTTGTGATCGTCTCAGGTTCTGTCTTGCAAGGGCAGATCGCGGCGGGGCTCTACCAAAAACTCGACAAATCCAAACTTCCCAACAGCAAGAACCTTTGGCCGGAGGTGATGGCCCGCCTTTCCGTCCATGATCCGGACAACCTATATGCGGTCAACTATATGTGGTATACGGCGGGTATCGCCTATAATGTCAAAAAGGCCAAGGAACTTTTGGGCGATGCGGCGGCCGATGCTTTTCCAAATTCTTGGGACATAATTTTTAAGCCAGGGAAATTGAAGAAATTCGGCAGCTGCGGCGTTACCGTTGTCGACAGCGGCGAAGAACTGTTTCCAATCGCGCTTAACTATCTTCGGGCGGATCCTTCGTCGATGCGCCAGAGCGATCTCAAGCGTGCCGCGGAACTGTTGAGCGGCATGCGGCGCGACGTGAAGAAATTCGACTCTGCTGGCTTCGCGGATGGGCTGGCCAATGGCGACATTTGTCTTGGCGTTGGCTATTCCGGCGACAGTTTTCGCGCGCGCGACCGGGCGGTCGAAGCCGCCAATGGGATTGAAGTCGATTACGCTATTCCCAAGGAAGGCACTTTGATGTTGCTCGACAATCTCGCAATTCCCAAGGATGCGCCGCATGTCGAGGAAGCCTATGCCTTCATCGACTTCCTCTTGCGGCCGGCGATCGCCGCCCGCAACACGAATTTCACCCGTCTCGCCAACGGGGTCCTCGCGCCGAAAACTTCGATCGCCAAGGACATCGCCGAGAACAAGTCGATTTACCCAGATGGCGCAACGATGCAGCGGCTGTTCGCGGCGGCAAACCGTGATCCAGCAGGGCGCAAGGCGATTATCCGCGAATGGGCGCGGGTAAAGACTGGCAAATAACGCCGCAAAGCTCGGCTTTACCCATCAAGCTCAGGGTAGTGACGGAATATCCCTTGCTCGCTGAATGGGACGCGGCGATCGCTGTCGAGATAGGCGCGGATGCGCGGACGTTCCGCGATCTTTTGATGCAGAGCCGCTAGGCGCGGAACCTCATTAAGTGTTCGCCGCATCCTTCGCGGAAAAGCATAGAGTAAGCCTTCGACAATCTGGAACAGCGACAGGTCGGCATAAGTCAAGGCGCTCCCGGCGAGTTGGCCCGCACCTGCGGGATTACGCGCCAGAATGCGCTCGAACCATCCCAAAAACTTGGGAATTCGCTCTTCACGGAAAGACTTTGCCCGGCGCAGCGCTTCCGGCTTTTGGTCTTCGTAATAGAGACCGCCGCTCAATGGATGATGCGTGTCGTGCGCCTCCCCGGCGAGATCGGCGATGGTGAGTTGAATCTGGTGGACCCAAAGCCGCATTGCCTGGTCTCTCGGGGCGAGGCCGTGGCGGTCGCCGAGATAAAGCAGGATGGCGGCGGTCTGGCCGATCAGAACATTTCCGTCTTTCAGGAACGGCGGCGCAAACGGCGGACAGGGGATGTCGTCCCGCTCCAGAAAGGCCATGAGGGCAGCCTCGCCGCCGCCCTCGCTTTCCGGCCCGCGGGCAACGTCGATATAGTCGGCGCCGGCCTCTTCCAACGCCAGCCGGACGAACTCGCCGCGCCCCTGAATGCTGGGCCAGTAGTAGAATTCATAGGCCATGTGCGAACTCCATGTGCGGCCACTGACGCCGCGCTTTCGGGCTATCCACACCTCCGCCGCGAATGTTAAAAGTCCCGGAATTTTTCCCGCCGCGACCGGCAACGGCATAACTTGCGGCCGGCGGTTGCAGGCGGCCTTGGCGGCGGACATGACCTGACGCGGCCTGCCAATTGCAAGCAATCCCAACAGAACCTAAACATGATGGCGTGAACATGATGGATTACGAGAAAATCGGCGAAATCAGAGTCGACAAAACCCTTCGCGACTTTATCGGCGACGAGGTCTTGCCGGGAACGGATATCGGCGCCGGCGAATTTTGGGGCGGGCTCGCGGGGCTTGTCGGCGCGTTCGCGCCGCGCATCCGCGGCCAATTGCGGTTTCGCGACGAGCTGCAGGAAAAGATCGACGCCTATCACCGCGTCACCGCGACCAGGCCGTTCGACCCGGCGAGTTATCACGACTATCTCCGCGAGATCGGCTACCTTGTTCCCGAGCCGCCGAATTTTACGGTGCGCACCGAAAATGTCCTGGAAATCGCGCGGGTCGCCGGGCCGCAGCTCGTTGTTCCGGCCTCGAACGCGCGCTATGCCCTCAATGCGGCAAACGCGCGCTGGGGCAGTCTTTACGATGCGCTTTATGGCACGGACGCTATTCCCGAAAGCGACGGTGCGTCGCGCGGAAAGGGCTACAACAAGGTGCGTGGCGCCAAGGTCATCGACTGGGTTCGTGCGTTTCTCGACGACATGGTTCCACTCGCCAAAGGCAGCCACAAGGCGGTGACCGCTTACAAGGTTTCTGGCGGCGAGTTAGTCGCGACCCTTGAAAACGGCCTAGACACGCGGTTGCGGCACCCTGGCCGATTCGCCGGATACAGGAAGAAATCGCTCGACTCGTTTGTCATTCTGCTGCGCCACCATGGCCTGCACATCGAGCTGGAAATCGATCAAAACAGCCTGGTCGGGGCGGAAAGCAAAGCCGGCGTGGCGGATGTCATCCTTGAAGCCGCGCTCAGCACCATAATTGATCTCGAGGACAGCGTCGCGGCGGTGGATGCGCAGGACAAGGTCGCTCTATACCGCAATTGGCTTGGGCTGATGCAGGGCAGCTTGACGGCAAATCTCGAAAAGAACGGGTTGATCGTCGAGCGGCGGCTTGCGGACGATCGCGCCTATATCAGCCGGGATGGCGCGCCGATGACCTTGCATGGGCGCGCCCTGCTGCTGGTACGTAATGTCGGCCATCACATCGAAACCGGCGCGGTGCTCGATTCCGCGGGTAATGAAATCCCAGAAACCATTCTGGATGCCGCGGTGACCTCGCTCATCGCGATCCACGATCTCAAGCGCACCAGCGGCTTGCGCAATAGCCGGCACGGCTCGATCTACATCGTAAAACCAAAAATGCACGGGCCGGCCGAAGTCGCGCTCGCCGATGCGCTTTTTGCCGGCGTCGAGGACATGCTGGCGCTGCCCCGGCATACGATAAAGATGGGCATCATGGACGAGGAGCGGCGCACCTCGGTCAATCTCAAGGCCTGCATAGCGGCGGCGGCCGGCCGCGTGTTCTTCATCAATACCGGCTTCCTCGACCGCACCGGCGACGAGATTCACACGTCCATGGAAGCAGGTCCGATGGTCCGCAAGAACGACATGAAGAATACCGACTGGATCGCCGCCTACGAGAACGCCAATGTCGACGTTGGCATTGCCTGCGGGCTGCCTGGACGAGCCCAGATCGGCAAGGGCATGTGGGCCGCACCGGACCGGATGGCCGATATGCTCGCGCAAAAAATCGTGCATCCGCTCGCCGGGGCTAATACCGCCTGGGTGCCCTCGCCGTCGGCCGCCGTCTTGCACGCGGTGCATTATCACAAGGTCGATGTCGCAACCCGCTGGAAGGAGCTCGCCCGGCGCAGCCCGCCGCAGCTTTCCGGCCTCCTCGCCATTCCGGTTGGCCGGGCGAACTGGGCTCCAGTCGACGTTCAGGCCGAGCTCGACAACAACTGCCAGGGGATTTTGGGCTATGTCGTGCGGTGGATCGACCAGGGCGTCGGCTGTTCCAAGGTGCCGGACATCCATGACATCGGCCTCATGGAGGATCGCGCCACGTTGCGCATTTCGAGCCAGCACATCGCCAATTGGCTGCGTCATGGGATTGTCACCCGCGAGCAGGTCATGGACACCCTGCGGCGGATGGCGGCGGTCGTCGATCAGCAAAATGCCGGCGATCCGCTCTACCGGCCGATGGCGCCGGGCTTTGATGGTCACGCCTTTCATGCGGCGGCGGATCTGATTTTTAAGGGCCGCGCGCAGCCCAACGGCTACACCGAGTGGATACTCCACGCACACCGGCGCGAGGTGAAGGCGGCTACGGGCTTGAGCGCGTCCCGGGAAAGTGAGAAATGATGATCGGAGTGCCCGACATCGAGTCAATCGCTGTGGACGAAAAAACAATTTGCATACTGATTAAATCGAGCTGCAGATCGGCTTCACGTATCGCAGTGGCGGACAGGGCGACCCTCTACGCGCAGGGAGAACCAGCTAACGCGCTATTTCTCATTCTGGATGGCTTCGTAAAGACATCGCACATCTGCGAAGACGGGACGGAGATCACAATGGAACTTTTGAAATGCGGCGAGATCGCTGGCGTATTTTCCGATCCCCAACTGCCGCTGGAATACGAGGAAACGGCGCGGGCACTCGGCGATGTAGTGGCACAGCGGGTGTTGGTAAACGACTTGCGCGCCGCCATGGAAGTCAATCCGCGGTTACTAATAGCCTATCATTATAGGTGACACTTCACGCGGCGTAGCGCACGTGTTTTGCGTGGAAGTATGACTTGACCCGGTTGGGGCGCCTCTGGATGGATTTGAGGATCGACGAGGTGGTCGCGA
>JBQTKC010000094.1:0-2471 GCA_052386575.1 Beijerinckiaceae bacterium | reverse complement strand
CCCATGGGCGTCTTCCAGGACAAGACCAGCATGGACCGCATCCTCTTCGCCGTCTTCATCCACGAAAACCGCTCACAAGGCATAAGCTCCCCTTTCCTGCTGACACAAACCTTTTGACGTCACCCGCCTAGGCACGTGTCGAAGTCCCTACATTCGCTCCAGTTGTAAGCCGCAATGCCGCGCCAAGGTGTTCGCCATATCGAGCAGAGCCTCGTCCGCCCCGGCCCATCCAATGAAGGAAAGACCGGCCGGACAGCCGCGGGCCGTGCCGATCGGCATTGTGATCTGCGGCAACCCGCCAAGGCCCGCGATGCAGGTCAGGCGCATGGCGCGCGAGCGGAAGGATTCGAGTTCCTGTTCGGGGGTGGCGAGTAGCGGCGCGATACTCGGTGCGGCCGGAAGACAGAGGATTGTTCCGGGCTGGGCCAAGCCACGGATCCGTTCGCTCGCTCGTGTCTGCCCGCGTCGTGCGCTTTCGAAGTCACGATCCGATACGCGCGCCGCGAACTCCATTCGTTCGCGAATGCCTGGTCCGAGATTTGGGCGGTACCGCTCAATGAAGCCCCCGTAATTGATCCAAACCTCGCGTGCCTGAATGATACGAAAGCACTCCCGCCACGGGTCGAGTCCGTCCGGCGCCGCGCGATCAACGACGGGTTTGGGCAATTCGCCGGCCATCACGTCCAGCGCGGATCGAAGCAGTATCGCCACATCGCCATCGGCTTCAGCAAAGGCGTCGTCTAGGATCACGAGGCTTCGAATCGTGTCGCGCGAGCGCGGTCCGTCGAGCAGAACCGCCCCAATCGCGCGGAAGACGCCGGGGCCGCTCGCGAACCACCCAGCCACGTCGAAGGACGGCGCCATCGCCATCCCCCCCGAGAAGTCAACCCGGCCGTGGGTGGGCCGAATACCGTAGACGCCGCAAAGGGCTGCCGGAATGCGCACCGATCCGCCGGTATCGCTGCCCAAGGCGAAATCGCAGGCGCCTGCAGCGGTCGCCGCCGCCGACCCGCTCGATGAACCGCCAGGCAGGCGGCCAGGCGCCCGCGGGTTGGCCGGCGTCCCGTAGTGCGCATTTGCACCAGTGATGCTGTAGAAGAACTCATCACATACCGTCTTGCCAACGACGGCGGCACCAGCATCAAGAATCTTAATGACCGCCGCCGCCGACGACGAAGCCGGAGGGTGCGTATTCAGCCAGTCTGGGTTGCCGCCGCTGGTGCGAGTGCCGGCAATGTCAAACATATCCTTCACCACCGCGGTAAGGCCCGCAAGCGGGCCACCCGGGGCCCCGCGGAGCGGCGCAATCAAGCCGTGCGGGACGAAGGCGGTATGGGACCGAGGTATTGTCACCAGAGCATTGCGTTAAGTGCGGTTGAAGGAAAGGTTACAAATGGCACAAGTTACCTGCAAAATGCATACGAACGCATAACATACGATATGCAGCATGACACCTCATCTTTCCGCAGGCGGGCTTTCTCGCGTCGTTCCGCGTCTCTCATCGTGAGGTTTTGCTTTTCATAAAGAGGTTTCGCCACAAAAGCCCGTAAACCGCGTTTCGCGATTGTCCGGTGGTAGAGCGGGTTGGTTGGCCCGCGCTTGGCGCGACCCAGACCTGCCTGAGAACATACTAGAAATCCGGATATCGAGGCGTGCAGACGAGATATACTCGCTGTGAATTCTTTCTCACCGTGACCCTGAGTACCGGCCTTGGCGGCCGCCGCAATCTGCCCAAGAGTCTACGGGCGCGGCCTATGACGCGGGTAGTCACAACCGGAAGAGGAGTTTGATCTCGCACTGTTCCCCTTTGGCGCTGCGTTCGATGCGGTCGGCGTGCAGGCCGGACAAATAGCCGGTAAGTCCACTGACAAAGCTCTGCTCCTCCACCATTTCCTTCTTCGGACGGGCGTCCGGCAGCGATGGCAGGTTGCCCGCGTAACGCAGCGTCACCAAAATGTCGAAGGTATCGCTCCCCACTTGGATTTCCACCCGCCCATTGGCGCTGGCCATGACATATTCGATTGCCATGTCGACGACGGAGCGGACCCGCGCGGCGTCCTCGGCGGGAATCTTCCATTCCTTGGCCTGCTTCTCGAAGAAAGCATCGAAGGACCGGGCCGTGGCTGGCGTTGAAACCGTCCCAAGACGCAACAGACCGTAACGCCAGGTGCCGAGCAAGAAGAGGGCATTGAGCGGCACCGAAGTAACCACCGCCATGGAGATGATCGAACCCGTGAACGGTTGCGTCCAGCTTGGAAGCGACCGGTAGAAGTCCGGAAAAACCGGCACGGTGATCGCCGCCAGGATCGAAAACCCTATAATGAGCGTGGCCCGAAGCGTGATCGGCCGGCTGGCAACAATCTGGATGCCCGCGACCAGCATGCGGGCGCCGTTGAAGAACCGCGCCGCCGCCAGCACGGGGCGAGGCATGTGCACGATGAGACCCGCGAATTTCGGCAGGCAGGACACGA
>JBQTKC010000093.1:0-6640 GCA_052386575.1 Beijerinckiaceae bacterium | reverse complement strand
TACCATCGCCGCGAAGCTTATTTGCGCGGCCGTTGTGAACTTTGAGATCATCAGCGGTTTGACTTTTATCGGCTTACGCATGATGAGGGAAATCATGAAGGCGCCGATAATCATGATATCGCGCGCGACGACGAGGATGGCGATCGACGCGGGAAGCACACCGGCGATGGCGAGCGAGACATAAATCGAGACGATCAGCGCCTTATCGGCCAAGGGATCGAGATAGGCGCCAAGTTCGCTGCGAAGATCGAAACGATTGGCTAGCCAGCCATCAACCGCGTCGGACAACCCCGCGATGATAAAGACAATGCAGGCCTCCTTCCAGCGCTGCGCGGCGATCATAGCGACGACCGCCGGCGCGAGCACGAGGCGGCTGAGCGTGATCAGGTTGGGCAGACTGCGGTATTGTGAAAACATCGCTCCGGCTCGAAAACTTGCTTTGGCGGTTTAGATGGATTGCCGCGATCGGACCTCCCGTCCAGCCAAGGCCAATCCGGCCGAAGAGCGAGGAAGCTTGCGAGCGCCCTTAGTGCCAAAGCGTCCGCAGAGAGTTCTTGCCAAATTCAATGGCGCGCGGATCGCCATGGGCCAAGGGGAGCATCGGTCTTTGCGTCTAACATGGCTTTAGGCCATTCCAAATAGCGCGGCTTGGTTCGAGCTGCGAAGTCTGCCGGTCTTGTCTTGGCAGCTGCCAGGAATTAGAGCAAATTCAAGCAATCCGTTTCTGCAATCGAGAAGGCTTACGCTCTTTTTGTTGCGCGAAACTGGTATGTGCTCGCGCCTCGCGGGGTTGCCAGGGGATCGCCATGAAGAATAAAAATGGCCTCACTTATGCGGGGGCGGGCGTCGATATCGATGCCGGCGCCGCCATGGTCGAAAAAATCAAGCCGCTCGCGCGCGCCACAAGGCGGCGCGGCGCGGATGCCGAAATCGGCGGCTTCGGCGGAGCATTCGATCTCAAGGCGGCGGGCTTTGCCGATCCGATTCTCGTCGCCGCCAACGACGGGGCCGGCACCAAGGTCAAGATTGCCGTTGAGGCGGGCATTCACGGCACAATCGGGATCGATCTTGTCGCGATGTGCGTCAACGACGTCGTCGTGCAGGGTGCGGAGCCGCTTTTTTTTCTCGATTATTTCGCGACCGGAAAGCTCGATCCCGCGGTTGGAGCGGAGGTCGTCAAGGGCATCGCGCAAGGCTGCATCGAGGCGGGCGCGGCGCTGATCGGAGGCGAAACCGCCGAGATGCCGGGTATTTACAACGGCATCGATTACGACCTCGCGGGCTTCGCGGTCGGCGCGGTCGAGCGCGGCAATCTCTTGCCGCGTGCAAACGTCGAGGCGGGCGATCATGTCCTTGGCCTGCCTTCTGCGGGTCTCCATTCCAACGGATTTTCGCTGGTGCGTAGAATCGTTGCGCGGGCTTCGCTCGCCTGGACCGACGCCGCGCCTTTCGCGGCGGGAAAAACCCTTGGCGAGGCCCTGCTCGCGCCGACCCGCATCTATGTGAAGCCGGTTTTGCGCGTGTTGGCCGGGACGAGTGGAGTCAAGGCCTTGGCTCATATCACCGGCGGCGGCATTCCGGACAATGTTCCGCGCGCGCTGCCAAAAAATCTCGGGGCCGAAATCGATCTATCGGCGATCCCGGTTCCAAGAGTCTTCGCTTGGCTCGCGGCAACCGGCGGCATCGCCGAGGCGGAGATGCTGCGCACGTTCAATTGCGGCATCGGAATGGTTGTGATTGTCGATAAGGGCAAGGCCGCCGAGGTTTCGCGGGCGTTTGCTTCGGCCGGGGAAGAACCGGCCACGATCGGCCGCGTCGTGGCGTTTGAGGCAGGCGAACGAGTCTCCTACCTTGGGCGTCTCGGGCTGTGACCATCCGGCGCAAACGCACGGCGATCCTTATTTCCGGCCGCGGCACCAACATGCGGGCCCTGATCGAGCGCGCGCAAAACCCCTCTTACCCCGCCAAAATCGCCCTTGTGTTGTCGAACCGGCCGGACGCGGCGGGGTTAACCTTCGCCAAGGAGAACAACATCGCCTGCGCCGTCGTCGATCACAAGATTTGTGCCGGGCGCGAGGAGTTCGAACGTTCGATGCAGGCGCTGCTCGAATTGCATCGTATCGAGCTGATTTGCCTCGCCGGTTTCATGCGGTTGCTTTCGCCCTGGTTCATCGGCCAATGGCAGGGGCGGCTCTTGAACATTCACCCTGCCCTTCTGCCTGCCTATCGCGGCCTCGACACCCATGCGCGCGCCTTGGCGGACGGCGTAAAAATCCACGGCTGCACCGTGCATTTCGTCACGCCTGCGATGGATGCAGGCCCGATTATCGCGCAGGCGGCGGTGGCGGTGCTCGATTCCGATACGGCTGAGTCGCTCGCCGCCCGCGTGCTCGCCGAAGAGCATGTGATCTATCCGGCCGCGCTCGCCCGCGTCGCCGCGGGGGGTCTTCGCGTCGAAGGCAATCGCGTATTTTCTGGTGATCCGGCGACCCTACCAGTACCGTTACGGGATCATTTCAGCGAGTAGGAAACGGCTCGCCGGCGCCATGGTCCGGGGCAGGCGATTATCTTCACCCAACGATCTCATTGCCGGAAAACCATTGCGCGATCTCGGCCGCGGCGGTCTCGGGGCCATCCGATCCATGCGCGGTATTCTCGGCGAGCGAGAGCGCGAACTTCCCCCGGATCGTGCCGGGCGCGGCCTTAGCTGGATCCGTCGCGCCGAGAAGGCCGCGGTATTTTGCGATCGCATCCTCGCCTTCGAGCACTTGCACGATCACCGGCCCCGCGGTCATCCTTTCGACAAGCTTAGCAAAAAAGGGACTGCCTTTATGGATCGCGTAAAAAGACTCGGCTTGCTCGCGGGTCATTATGAGGCGCTTTTGCGCGACGATGCGCAGCCCCGCTTTTTGAATCAGGGCAATGATCTCGCCGCTCAGATTTCGCCGCGTCGCATCGGGTTTTAGAATAGAAAAAGTGCGTTCAATCGCCATCGAATTCCTGCGTGTTGGAAAACGGAAACGCCGCCAAAACTCCGATTTTAGCGGCGCGTGTCGAAAAGACGGCCAATGTTTGGAAGCCGGTCTAGCCCTGTCCAGAGTTAAGAAACTTGCCCGCATAGGGCGGGTTTGGCCGCCCTTCGCGGCTATAGCGCGCGCTCGGCCCGTGCCCCAAGAACTCCGCAAACCAGGCTCGTTCAACAAGCTCTCGTCCGGCGGTCTTTTTCTCGGGCATTTGCGATTCCTCGCGCGCTTAGGATTCAAACGACATTTAGCAGGCAACACTTTCCGTGCCTGTCATCGGCCTATTTTACCCGGGATTTCCGGGCTGGTCCAGCTTCTGGACCAGCCGTTGCGCCGCCGCGTCGATTGCGGCACTTTCAGGACTTTGAAACGGCGAAATCACGATGCGGCCGGAGGGAGGAGATTTCACGTGATCGGAAAGCGCCGCAACTGCCCGACAGGAGCGATCGCATCTAGATCCAACCTTGCAGCTCGCGCGCGACGAGCTCGCAAATAAGCGTCATGCCAATCTCGCTATCGTTCAGGCAAGGAATCGCGGCAAAATTCTTGCCTCCGTTTTCGAGGAAAATCGCGCGGCATTCGATGGCGATTTCATAGAGCGTTTCGAGACAGTCGGCGGAAAATCCAGGCGTGATGACAGCCAAGCTCTTGGTCCCCTTTGACGCGAGACTCTTTATCGTCGCCGCCGTATAAGGTTGCAGCCATTCCTTCGAGCCGAAGCGCGATTGGAAGCTGACCGGACACCGGCCGGCGCCAAGCCCGAGTTCTTCGCGCAGGAGCCGCCATGTCTCGAGGCACTGATCGTAATAAAGGTCGCCCTTTGCGGCGACCTCCTTCGGCACGCCGTGGAAGGAAACCAAAATTACGTCGGGAACGAAATCGAGACGCGACAGCGCGGCCCGAAGAGACGTCGCCAGAACGTCGATATAGGTGCGATCGTCGAAATAGGGCGGCGCGATCCGCACCGCCGGTTGCCACCGCATCGCCCCTAAAGTTTCGAACACCTTGTCGTTGACGCTCGCCGTCGTCGCCGCCGCATATTGCGGATAAAGCGGCAGGACGAGGATTCTGGCGCAGCCATGCTCCTTGAGGGACTCGATTCCTTGCGCGATGTCCGGCTTGCGGTAACGCATCGCCCAGGCGATGAAGAATGTTTCGTGCGCCGCGTGTTGCCGTTTCGGATCAAGGCCCCCGGCGCCGATCCAAGCCGCGAGGTTTTCCGCCTGCGACCTGGTTACCGCCTTCAGCGGACCATCAATCGACTCCTTGTCCCAGATCGCGGCGTAGTGCTTGGCGACCCGGCGCGGGCGTAGGACAAGAATAATAAAGTGCAGAATTGGCCACCAGAAAATCCGTGGCGTCTCGATCACCCGCGGGTCGGACAAAAACTCCTTGAGAAACCGGCGCACCGGCCAGAAACGGGGAGCATCCGGCGTGCCAAGATTAACAAGGAGAATGCCAATCTTTCCCTGCCGAACTTTATTGTTGGTTTTCCCGGGGCAATTGGAAGGCGCCATTTACCGATAAGCTCGCTTGTCGAGGTGGTCCGTTGCGGGAACACCTTTAGGTCGCTTTCGTTGAACGTGACAAGGCCCCGCGCGATGGTTCCTCGCGATGGTTCTTAACGCTCGCGCGATATTTTTGCGCAACTTTCAGCGCTCGCCAAAAATCGCGCTGCCGATCCTTACATGGGTCGCGCCGAGCTCGATCGCGGGCTCGAAATCGGCGCTCATGCCCGTCGAGAGCGCCGCAATCCCATTGCGGGCGGCGATCTGATTTAAAAACGCGAAATGCGGCGAGGCTTGATCGTCGATTGGCGGTATGCACATGAGGCCAGAAATTTCGAGGCCATACTCCTTGCGGCAACGCTCAATAAAGCGATCCGCGTCTTGCGGAAGAACGCCTGCCTTTTGCGGCTCGGCGCCGGTATTGACCTGTACGTACAGGCGGGGATGGCGCGAGGTTTTTTGAATTTCCGAGGCAAGCGCCTTGGCGATTTTTTCGCGGTCCACCGTCTCGATCACATCGAAAAAGGCGACCGCGTCATGCGCTTTATTCGATTGCAAGGGGCCGACGAGATGCAGTTCGAGACCGCCGTAGCTCGCCTTGAGCGGCGGCCATTTCTCCAACGCCTCCTGGACCCGGTTCTCGCCGAAAACCCGCTCTCCGGCGCCGATCACGGGCATTATGTCTTGCGGACCAAAGGTTTTGGAGACGCAAACAAGGGTAACTTCGCGCGGATCGCGCCCGGCGTCGCTGGCCGCTCGTTGGATGCGGGCGCGCACCAAGGCGAGGCGGTCGAGCGTAGCGGCGGGGGGGTTATTGGTTTGTTGCAAAGCTTTTGCCTTTAATTCAGCTGCCTCCAGTTTTCGGCTATGAAGCCGCGTCGATCGACTGTTGCGACCTGTTTGGAAATGATCGCTTTATTACCTGCGCATTGCCATTCGTACACCGTGTCGTGACCCGTCGCGGCCATGGGGACGGCATCCGAACCAAGATTTCGTTTGCAAAAATCCGCCGCGCCGGCCGGCGTGCGGCTGGTGTTGGCTTTTCCGCAAACGAGGTTCGCGCCATAGTTACAAAGCCATACTTTGCCCTCCATGCACCGGAAGGAGGTACCTTTGCGAACGTATCCGCTTGGTGTGTCAGCCGAAAAGCTAAAAAGCCGGCGTGCCGCTGGAACAAGGTTGACCGGCAGGGGTCTCACGCGATCGTCGTCGGTTACCCTCGCACAGAATGATTTTGCGTCTTGCGCGCGGACTGTACCCACGGCCAAAATCGTCACGGCCCCGGCGATCGCCGCCAAGAAAGCTGCGTGAACAGAGCGGCACATGATTTCTCCCTTCGTCAAAACGATTTGGAAAGTTACCTCCCACAATTTGGCCGCGCTAACCCATCGATCAACGCCAAGCGGGTGCATTTCATATCAGCCGGGCGGGCCGTTCCGCAAAGCCGCCGGCACAAGGGCGTGAGATAAGTGGAATTGCGCGGAAAACGCACTCCGCTTTGATTTGATGGGGAGGAGCACTATGTGTTGTCGAACTGTCACCTGACGAGCACGATACTAAAGGATGCGCCCAGTGAAGCCATCGGCCCCGCTCCTCGCTATTTGTTTTGGCCTCTTCGCAACCGCCGCATGGGCGGCGTTGAAGCCGGGCGACGCCGCGCCCGATTTCACCGTGGATGCCGCGCTGGGCGGCAAGGAACTCAAATTCTCCCTCGCCGAGGCCTTGAAGAAGGGACCGGTGGTTTTGTACTTTTATCCCAAATCCTTCACCAGCGCCTGCACGGTCGAGGCGCATGATTTTGCCGAAAACATCGAGAATTTCGCGGCGGCTGGTGCCAGCGTCATTGGAATTTCGGGCGACAATATCGAGGTGCAGCGCGACTTCTCAAGCAAAGAGTGCCGCGACAAATTCCCGGTTGGCGCCGACCCCGGCTTTTCGGTCATCAAGGCCTATGACGCGGCGTTCAACGTTCCGCTCGCGGGCGCGCTCTTCGCCAACCGCATTTCATACGTGATTTCGCCCGAGGGAATGATTCTTTACGCCTACTCCGATTCCGGCGCGGAAAAACACATCGAGAATACGCTGGCCGCCGTCAGGAAATGGCGCGAG
>JBQTKC010000092.1:0-8635 GCA_052386575.1 Beijerinckiaceae bacterium | reverse complement strand
ACCGCCGGGCTGCAAAGCTCACGTGTCGGCGTGCCCGAGCCGGTGCTCCTCGCCGCGCTCGGTGTATTGAATCTCGGCGCGGCTTTTTATGTACGGAAGTCCGCGGCACAAGGCGAGCCATGACGGTTCGGGAAATATTTGCAATCCGCGCTGTTTTGCAACGGAGCCGTCGATTCGCGCTAGCCGTGGAGTGTGCGGCCCAGATTCGCATAGTTGCGACGACCCGTCATCTGTAAGGGCACGCCCAAGCGGAGATGACGACATGAAAATGCTATTTTTGAATGGCTCGATACGCGCGGGACATTCTCCGCTGTTTGGCGCCGCTGGCGGCGCTATTTTGAGAAGGAGATAAGATGGCGGCCTTTGACGATCTCATTTTGGACATCGGCTCGCGATACTCTCTCGGACGCAAGGCCGGGCCGCTTGTTCACGAGACTCTCGGCCTGATCTCTGGACAACCAGGCGGCATGGACCAATTCCTCGATCGGTTTAAGGCCGCCGGGTTCGCCCTCGAAGTTGGTTCCTGGTTAGGACCTGATCCCGTGCCTCTTTCGGGGGAAGAGGTAGAGAAGGCGCTAGGCAGCGGCGTTATTAGCAAGATTGCCAATAAAGCCGATATAAACCAAAGCTTCGCCAGGACGATCTTGGGCGATGCAATACCCAAAATCATCGTCCTTCTGGTCCGAGGCGAAGCTGTCCCGCCAGCAATTCCAGCTTTAGAATCGAATTTCCTCGACTCGGCTATCCCGCCTTCAACCTCCCCCGCCGAGGAAATCGCGGAGCTTGGAGCACTGCACATTCGACCGGGCGCGACAGAACGTTTTGGCGCCGCGCCGCGAAAGGAGCCACCGCATTACAAACAGCTTTTTGCCTATGGTTTGTGCGCGGCCTTGGCCGTCTGTCTTTTTGGTTTCGCATGGGCGGCGGGGTCGTACCATTCCGGTGGACAGTTGCCGTTTTTTGCCAACCCGGCCGCCGCGCCGCAAGAGAGCGTGGAGCGGACAGAAATGTTCCGCGCGGCGCAAAAAGCGGCCGCGGATGTTCAGGCCCTCAAATCCGACATCGAGGCCTTGCGCGCCGCGCAGAGCCAGCCGGGGCAGGATGCCGCCGCGCTCGAAGGCCTGAAGACGCGTCTCGAAGCGGTGAAGACAGAAACCAGCGCCTCGATCGCCGGCCTTGCGGGCAAAGTCGAGCAAATCGAGCGCGAACCCGCGGCAAAGCTTGCCCAAGTTATCGAGCGGCTCGATCGCATCGAACGCCAGGTCGCGGCGCCAACCGCTACCGCGTCACTTGGCGCCGCCTCGGCGCCAGGAGCGGCGGGCGCCCGGAAACAGCCGCAAACTGCCGTCGCGCCGGAAAAACCGCCGCTTGGAGACGCAGAGGGACAAAAAAAGCTAGGCGGGCACGGCGATGCGTTCGATCCGTCCCAAAATCCCACCGCGCCGGGAGTTCCTCGCCCGCTTGGGAGCCTTGCGCCGGCCGCGAGCACGCCGCGATTGATCACGAACTGGGTCGTCCGTGATGTTTACAACGGGATCGCTCTCGTCGAGAGTCCGCGCGGCTCGATCGAGGTCGCGCCGGGCGAGAACGTTCCCGGTGCCGGCACGGTAAAATCGATCGAAAGGCGCGGCGGCGGCTGGATCGTCATCACGAGCCGCGGGGTGATCGATTCCGCCCGCGGCCATGTCCAGCCCTGAATCTCGTCGCGCCTTTCTATGTGCGCAAATCCGCGGTACAAGGCAAATGGCCAGATCAGAATTTGAAGGAAGTGAGAAACTTGGATCTTGCCTGCCTTGCGCCACATCTCGGGCCGGTAGATCCAGGGCTCGAGGCCCATCGCGTCCGTGCCAGGAAGGGCACTGAGTAAGCAACATGTTTATGTCTGACCATCACTTCTCTCTAGCCACCCAAAATAGCAAACCGGGCAATCTTCCAGCGCCGCGCCATTGCTAAAACCTGCCGCCGGACATTCGACGACCACGCCCGGTGAAGATTTTTGCGACGCATGGTCGCCGTGTTGCGAGGAGCGAAGGCTAGCTAGGCGGGCGGTGTCCGACAGTTCAGGTTTAGTCGCGCCCGTCGCGGCCTAAGTGAGTGCTGTATTAGCTATGTGCTAGCTTGTCGAGTTTTTCACTTTGGGTATAATTATCTAAGCTATTGAAGTTATTGGCGCACCCGAAGGGATTCGAACCCCTGGCCTCTGCCTTCGGAGGGCAGCGCTCTATCCAGCTGAGCTACGGGTGCATCCAAACAGCGCGATCCTAGTCCCTGCTGGCGCCCGACGCCACGCCCATGCGGCCAAGCATTGCCGCGGCGGCAATGCGTTTTCGCCACATGGAGGGTTGCAGTTCATCGCCGCTTCCGGTTGCCCAGGCGGGCGGCTCCTGACCGCAGGCGCGACACGGGGCACGCGGCCAAGCGCCGCAATATCTAATGAATGCTAGGAAAAGAGCGGTCGCCTTGCAATTTGGCGATTTCATCCTTGAGTTGCAGCTTTCGCCGTTTCAATTCGGTCAATTTCAACTCGTCCTTGGCAGGATACAGCAATTCCTTCGTAATTTCCTTGTCGAGCGCATCGTGACGTTGTCCGAGCGCGGCCAAATGGGTCTCACGCGACATGCAGAGCTCCTTGTGTCTAGGTCCATCTAGAATTTAGAGTGTGCCACAGGATTCGCAATTCGCGAAGCTGCTTCGACGATCAAAGGCGATCAAATTTTCAGCCGTTTGGAACGCGTAAGCCCATTCTTGAAGGCTTCAGCTCTAATGTGGCACAACTTTCATGCAGCGAGTGCGCGACGCGGCGGCGATGGCGGAGGTCTGGCTCTTCTGGAATTAGATCGCAATAAATAACGGCGAAGGTGAAGCATGCTAATTCTTTTCATGGGGATCGTCGTTTTTTTGGGCGTCCATAGTATTACAACCTTCCGCGAGACACGGATGCGCCTGATCGAACGGCTTGGCCTCCTCCCCTTCAAAGGCCTCTATTCGCTGGTCGCCATTGCCGGTTTCGCGCTCATCGTGTGGGGCTTCTCCAGGTATCGGGCGGAGGGGTTGATCCCATTTTGGTCGCCGCCGGCATGGACCAGGCATTTGACCATTGGGCTCATGTGGTTTGCCTTCGTGGCGCTGGCCTGCATGAATCCAGCGCCTGGCAAAATCAGGGGCTGGCTGCGCCACCCCATGCTGACCGCAATCAAAATCTGGGCACTCGCACATCTTTTGGCCAATGGCGACGCGGGCGGCATGCTGCTGTTCGGATCGCTTCTCGCGTGGGCGGTTTTCGATCGCATCGCCGTCAAGAAACGCGGCGACATAGGCGCGATGCGGATAGAGTCATTAACACGCGCCGATGCGACCGCTCTTGGGGTTGGAACGCTGGCCTATCTGGCGATGATCTTTCTTCATCCCGTCCTCATTGGAGTGCCCGCGATAGGCCCGTGAGCCACCCAAACGCCGCTGCCGCGCAAGTAATCAAGCTTAGAGCCAGACTCAAAAGACAACTATCGCGCGAGCCGGCGGCTCGCGAACTGGATTCAGGCCAGAGTGCCGAAGGTGGAGCGGACCGCCGCGAGATTTTCATAATCCTTGGCCGGGTGGCGATTGCCTCCAAGCCGCGGGAAAGTACGTTCGACGGCATTTTTGTTACCGGCATACTGGCCGTGCTTGCTTGACGGCCTCGGCGCACGGTGAAGCCTTTAGCGGCCCATCCGAATAGCAAAGCGAGTGGTCAGTTCCCGGCGCAAAAAATCTCGAAGCCCACCGCAGTTTCGAAAGCCTCGAGCTGGTGACCCAAATTTCCAAGAATGAAATGTAAAAAATCATGAACGAAAACATTTTCCGCGCTTTAGCCGCCATGATTCTCTTCATGGGCATTAGCATTTCCGTTTATTTCCGCAGTAAAGCGGATAAAGAAACGGGCGAGAAAGTCTCGCGCAGTGTAGATGGTTCTGCGATGATGAATCTAATCAAAATTGGGGGTTTAGTTTTATGGCTCACCCCACTGGGGTATTTGATTAACCCTGCTTGGATGGCTTGGTCAAAAATTGGTTTGCCCGAATGGGTGCGCGGGCTTGGGGTGGGACTCGGCGTAATTGGTGACATGGGAATTTATTGGCTGTTCGCCAGCATCGGCAGCGGCATCACCCCCACCAGCGCCACGCGCAAAGAACATCAACTTGTAACCGCTGGCATTTACAAATATATCCGCCACCCACTTTATACATTTGGTTCGTCCTTGTTTATCGCCTTTGGCATGATAGCAGACAATTGGTTTGTTGCCTTGCTGGGAGCGTTGGCGTTTATCCTCATGGCAAGCCGCACCCCAAAAGAAGAAGCCAATCTCATCGAAAAATTTGGTGACGAATACCGCGAATACATGAAGGGCACGGGCAGATTTTTACCAAAATTTTTTAGGAATCTCGAATGAAAAAAAAACAAGCCAATGAAAACCCGCAGTTGCCGCTCCTGAGCCTTACCCGCGCATGGCAGCAAGTTCGCCGCCTCTTTGAAAGTCGGACACACCAACTCGGACGCGGCCGCGAGAACGCGGCGTTTACCAAGTTTTTACCTTAAGTTGGGATGTCTCCTTGCATAGCCCGAACGCCGGGTTGCATAAACCCTTAACCATCGCGGCTGCCTGTGCCGGTCAAGATTACTCCAGGACAGCTCCATATAAAGCCGAATGATCACGCTTTATCATCATCCTCTCTGCCCGCATTCGCGTTTCGTCCGGCTGCTCCTTGCCGAATATTCGATCACGCCCGAACTCATTTTCGAAAAGGCCTTCGAGCGCCGGCGGGAGTTCCTGAGCCTCGATCCCGCCGGGCAAACGCCGGTTCTCGTTGAACAATCCGGAACGGTCGTCTCTGGCCCCGGGCCAATCGCGGAATATTTCGACGAGACGCGGGGCCTTGCCTTGGGCAGACACAGACTGTTGCCTGAGGATCCGGGTTCCCGCGCGGAGGTGCGCCGGCTGTTCGATTGGTTCAGTCAAAAATTCTTCCATGAAGTCACGCATTGGCTCGTCATGGAAAAGGTTTATAAGCGGGAAATGCCGCGCGAGCAGGGCGGCGGCGGACCCGATATGGGTCTTGTCCATGCGGCACGGGTCAATATCCGTACCCATTTGCGCTATATCGGTTACCTGGCGGCCAACCGGAATTGGCTCGCCGGAGACCGGCTTTCGCACGCCGATCTCGCCGCGGCGGCGCATCTCTCATGTGTGGATTTTCTGGGCGACGTGCCATGGGAAGAAAACGAGATGGCAAAGCTTTGGTACGCCCGGGTGAAATCGCGTCCCTCCTTCCGCCCGCTTCTCGCGGACCGGCTGCCGGGATTCTGCCCGAACCCGATCTACGCGTATCTCGATTTTTGAGCCCGGATTTTAGCATGCGCTTGCGGGCACATGCGAAAGCCCTCGGTTTCGATGTCTGCCGCATCACAAAGCCATCCGCCATTCCGGATGCGCCAAAAAGACTGAGTGCCTGGCTCGCCTCCGGCGCGGCCGGTTCCATGGACTGGCTGACTTCGACGCAAGCGCGCCGCTCCGATCCGCGAAAACTCTGGCCCGAGGCCGCGAGCATCGTCATGCTCGGCATGAATTATGGCCCGGCCGGCGATCCGCTTGCCGCGCTGAGGGAAAAATCGGCCGGAAATATCTCCGTTTACGCACGAAATCGCGACTATCATGACCTTATCAAGGGTAGGCTCAAGCTCCTCGCCGCGTGGCTCGCCTCTGAGGTCAAGGGAACCAAAGCAAAGGTCTTCGTCGATACCGCGCCGGTCATGGAAAAGCCGCTGGCGCAAGCGGCGGGTCTCGGCTGGACCGGCAAGCACAGCAATCTGGTGTCGCGCGATTTCGGCTCCTGGTTGTTCTTGGGCTCCGTCTTTACCGATCTGCCGCTCGCGCCCGACGAGCCGGAGCCGGATCATTGCGGAGCATGCCACGCCTGTCTCGACATTTGCCCGACGAAGGCTTTTCCGCGTCCCTATGTGCTCGATGCCCGCCGTTGCATCTCCTATCTCACGATCGAACACAAAGGCCATATCGACGCCTTGTTCCGGCCGCTGATCGGCAATCGCGTTTTTGGCTGCGACGATTGTCTTGCGGTCTGTCCGTGGAACAAATTCGCGGCAACGGCGCGCGAGACCAAGCTGCAAGCGCGCGAAGACCTGTCCGCGCCGCGACTCGCCGATCTGCTGCGCCTTGACGATGCCGCGTTTCGGGCGCTGTTTACGAAAAGCGCGGTCAAGCGCATTGGACATGACCGGTTTACCCGCAATGTCTTGATCGCGGCGGGCAACAGTGGCGATCCGGCGCTCGCCAGGCCAGTCGCGGAGAAGCTGAAAAGCCCGTCGGCTCTGGTGCGGGCGATGGCGGTTTGGGCGCTCGGCCGACTCGTTCCGTTCGCTGATCTGGCCGAATTTGGCCGGCGGTGGCGCCCAGGCGAGACGGACGAATTGGTCGAAGCCGAGTGGACGGCGGCAATGGATGGTGTGCCCGCGCGAGCCGTCACCCCTGGGCGCGGTTAAATTGAAAGAAGGCCGGCCTTCATGAGGCTCTTCGCATTCGGTCTTGGCTATTGCGCACGTCGTTTCATCGACCGCTCTAAAAGTTCGTTTGATTCTATCGCTGGCACCGTGCGCGCGTCTGCCAAGGCCGAAGGGATGGCAAGCGAAAATATCGAGACGTTGGTGTTTGGCCCCGAACATGAGGACGCGGAGATCGCGGAAAGGCTCGCTAGCGCCGACGTTATCCTCGTCTCGGTCCCGCCCGGCGTCTCGGCCGATCCCGTGCTGGCCAAGTTTGGTCACCGCATCGACCGTCTACGCCGCCGGCAGACCATCATCTATCTCTCGACGATCGGCGTCTATGGTGACGCGCGCGGCGAATGGGTCGATGAAAAAACGCTTCCGGCGGCATCCTCGGAACGGTCGCTGGCGCGGCTTGCGGTCGAGAAATCCTGGGCCGCGATCGGCAAGGAGAACGACAAGAAAGTGTATATCCTGCGGCTTGCCGGAATCTACGGTCCTGGCCGCAACGTACTCCTCAATCTGAAGGCAGGCACCGCGAAGCGCGTGGTAAAACGCGGACAAGTTTTCAATCGCGTCCATGTCGAGGACATTTGCCGGGCCATCGATGCCGCCATCGCCGACAACGGCCAAGGCGGCGTCTATAACGTAAGCGACGACGCGCCGGCGCCGCCACAGGATCTTATCACTTACGCCGCGATGCTGATGGGAATCGACCCGCCGCCCGAGCAAGATGTCGAGACCGCCGATCTCACTCCCTTGGCGCGGAGTTTTTATGCCGACAACAAACGGGTGTCGAACCGCAAGCTGAAAGACGAGCTCGGCGTAAAACTCGCTTTTCCGACCTTTCGCGTCGGCCTCGAAGCGCTTTGGGAAGCAGGAGAAGGCAGGGGGTAACGATCTGCGCAAGGCAGCATATGCTTCTGTCTAAATCTGAAAGGCTCTAGCCTTTCGCAACCATTTGCGCCTCGGCTTCCGTAAGACCATAGAGGCGGTTGATGAGGGCATTCATCTCCGCTTACTGGAGCGAGATATCGACTTCCAAGGCCGATAGTTCCTTTTCAAGGGCGATGATTTGCTGCGCGAGGGCGGGATTATCCGCCACGGCGAGCTTGCGGAGGGCGTTAGCGAGTTTCTTGCCATCCGTTCTGTCGGTGATCGTGAAGGTAGCGGCCATAACTTTCCATTGCGCGAGTATGAACTCACCCTCAGCCTCGCCGGTAAAGATTCGATCGATAACCCGTGTGCCATCGACCGAGAATGAAAGCTCGCCCTCCTTAAACTCCGCCGAGAGGGAGGCGCCGGGTAATAGGCGAGTCGAGACGGCGTCATAGCGGGCTGCAAGATCACATTTGTACCGCTCCTCCGCCCATTCCTCTTTTTTTTCGTGGTCAAGCCTCGCGGGAGCTTCCGCGGCCAAATCCCGCTTCGATTTCAGCCCGGCGAACAACCAAGTTTCCGGCTTGTTGCGCGTGCGGGCTGTTTTAAGGCGGCGTTCGATTTTTATAAGCGTGTCCCGCCGCTGGGTGTGCGCCGCTTGAAGCGCCCTTGCCCGTTTTGCTACCGCAGCGCGCTCCTCTTGCGAGGCGGGAGGAATTGGCAATGGGGCGATGAACTGCTTGTTGGCGGACAGGTAACTCCCTCTGAAGGGCTTCGAAATTCGTCGAAATACAAAGCTGGCGACCGGAGAATTGAGAATTGCGGCAATGAAGAATGGTTCTTCTCCATCCGCAATGACCACTCCTCCAACATCCACGTTATCGAGGTAAACAGAGCCCGTTGAATCGACGCTGCACCCCAAATTGGCAACAAGGCGCGGCACAACGAGCTTGATGATCTCGTGTTTGTCAAGATTCTTCGGGTAAACATATCCCCACCAATTCGCGTCGTCGTCCATTTTTCCATTTTCGCGCCCGCGCAAAGCAGCTTCGTAGCTTCGAAGGTACTGCCAGCCTCTTGGACACCGCGTTTTCATGGTCATAGCATTGATCAGTGCCATCCGCCCGTCCTTCATGGCGTATGGAAAGAGCAAATACGTCTCCGTAGTCGGCTCAACATATCGTTTCGCCTCCGCGCCAGAGACAAGTGGCTTCATTAAAGCATC
>JBQTKC010000091.1:0-7576 GCA_052386575.1 Beijerinckiaceae bacterium | reverse complement strand
AAAGCTTTGTAATCCTTCATGAACTTTCGAGACGGACTCTAAGTGTCAACCCATAAACGGGGGTTGCGCGGCAAAGGTCGCGTGCTAGCTGGTAGACATCGATGTGAAAATTGGTTGCCGCATTGATGCCCTATGCACTTCCAAGCAACCTCGGAGGAATAACTATGAAAGTTACATTGCTGAAGCGAATTTGTGCCATAGCCCTTGGTTCCATGCCTCTTTTGTGGGCGGGGGCAGCCAGCGCGGCCCATCCATTGAGCGTTGCTGGGAATTGGAATGCCACGGCGAACCAAAAACTTGGCGTTCTCGCAATCGACCAACCGGCTAGCGCCGCGGTTTGTAAGCCCATCTCTGGCTCTATCTTCGGAGTCGCTGGCTCTGTCCAAGGCTACTATTGCCCAGTCACGGGGCGGATCGTCTTCGCGCGCCGGACGAGCGGGGGGACTCCCTTCCAGTTTTACGAGGGGCATGTCTCGAGAGACGGGACCGTGGATAGGATCGGCGGTTCGTTCGCAGTTTTTAACGCTAGCGGTGGCGGATTAGCGAACGAAGGCGTTGACTTCAATTTCAGCGCCACGAAATAGCAGAATGCTGATAACACCTTGCCATCGGTAATGCTTTGCTTTGGCTATCTTCGACGGCGGGGTGAAGGGGAACGACCGCCCAACTTGGATTCGGGACCAATCCTTCCGATGGGCGGTCGACCCGCTGGTCCCCTTGAACGGCGTTTCGAATAGGGTTGAGTGACCGAAGACCACGTAATTCCAAGTGATTCCTGATTCTCATTTTGGAGCTTCATGTGGCTCCTCGTGCAAAATACAGCCGCGGCGCGTTCCGTTACCAGCGCGCCGCCACCGACAGGAATTGGCGTGTGATCGAACTGCTTCTTCCAAAGTCGAAGGCAAGAGGAAGGCCACGCGGCTCGGCGGCGCGTGTGATCGTCAACACAATCGTCTCTGTCATGCGCTTTTCGCTCCTCAGCATCGGATCCATCGCGATTGGCGCCGTGCCGCTTCTCTACTACCGCCGGCGCTATCGCGGCCGCTTTTATCACGATGAATTTGTCAGGTGATCCGCGCCTCGCTGCGGCGATCAATTTTGCTGGGTAAGCCTATCGACGGACAACGTGGCGCCAGCGCTTTAAGTAAGTTTGCCCGTTCGCATAGAGTCACCCGCGCATTTTTGAAAAAACCTCTTGTAATGCGCCGCGAATCGAATATTTTTCATTTGCCCAATTTCGCACGTGCCTGTGGTTGCGTGCCGGTTGGCGGGGATCCGGACAAGAGGCCGGTCAACCGCCCAAAAAGGACCGGCAGCCGGAGGCGAACCGGCGAACCCCGCCAAACGGGGGACGCGACTTAAAGCAACGACGGACCGGGCTTTTTCGTCTCTGCCAGCCTCCAAAGCTGGCGTACCGAAGAGGCTAGTCTTTCTTGCCGGGCGTGCGGAACGGGACCTCATCCCAATCCAAGCGATGGCCATCTCCACTTTGGACGGCGCAATTCGCGCTTTTCCAGGGTGGGATTGTCCAACGGCGCAGCATCAGACCGCGCGTGGTCCCTTAGGCATTTGCCTCGGGGCGCGGGCGGTTGCGGATGGCGGTCAACTGTAGCGGTCGCGTCTCCATAGCGCGGGCGCCGGCACGGCTTCGCCATTCATCCAACGTTTGTTCGTTCCGGCGCGGAGGCCCGCGCCCTTCGAAGGGATGCCGCGATGACCGATCGTATTTTGGAATTCCTCCGCAACCGCCGCGAGGATGGGCCATGCCTGGTCCTCGACCTCGATGCCGTGCGCGACAATTATGCGTCCTTCGCCAAGGCGTTGCCGGACACCCGCGTGTTCTACGCGGTAAAAGCCAATCCCGATCCAAGGGTCCTTGAATTGCTGGCGCGCCTTGGCTCCTGCTTCGACACCGCCTCGGTCGCCGAAATCGAACAGGTGCTGGCGGCGGGCGCGAGTGTCGACCGCATCAGCTATGGCAATACGATCAAGAAGGAACGCGACATCAAGCACGCCTTTGAACTTGGGGTGCGTCTGTTCGCGGTGGATTGCGAGGCCGAGGTCGAAAAGGTGGCCCGCGCGGCGCCTGGGGCGAAGGTGTTTTGCCGCATGTTGTGCGATGGCACGGGCGCCGAGTGGCCGCTCTCGCGCAAATTCGGCTGCGCGCCGGAAATGACGCCGCGCGTTCTCGAGCACGCGCACCGGCGTGGCCTTATCGCCTTTGGCCTGTCGTTTCATGTCGGCTCGCAACAGCGCAATCCGCGCATGTGGGATGGCGCGTTGAAGGCGGCGGCTTCGATCTTCCGCGATTTGGGAGAGCGCGGAATTGCGTTGCAGATGGTCAATCTCGGTGGCGGATTTCCGGCGAAATATGTGAAGAATGTACCGGCGGTGAAGTCCTACGCGCAGGCGATCTTGCATTCGTTGCGCCGCCATTTCGGCAACCATATTCCCGAAACGATCATCGAGCCGGGCCGCGGCATGGTTGGCAATGCGGGCATCATCGAGGCGGAAGTGGTGCTGATTTCGAGGAAGTCGGACGAAGACAAGGTGAGGTGGGTTTATCTCGACATCGGCAAGTTCAACGGCCTCGCCGAGACAATGGACGAGATGATCCGCTATCCGATCAGGACCGCGTTCGATGGGGAAGCGACCGAGCCTTGCATTGTCGCGGGCCCAAGCTGCGACTCTGTCGATGTGCTTTACGAGAAAGACCCTTATTTGCTTCCGGTCAGTCTCGAAATCGGCTCCAAAGTGCTGATCGAAGGAACCGGGGCCTATACGGCGACTTATTCCTCGGTTGGATTCAATGGCTTCCCGCCGCTCAAATCGTACGTGATTTAAGCGGCGCTGTTTTAATCCCGCGCGGCGGAGAAAAGCTCCGCCGCATTCACCCAAATCCCTGTCCCGGACGGCCGGCGCAGGCTCGGCGATCGAGCGTTCGCCTCGCCGCGACGGCCGTCGCGTGCAATCCCGGCGGCAGAAGGCGGAGGCGCGGATGACTTCGATCTCGAATTTCGTGCACGCTCCGGTGTTTCCTGGAGTTGCCGTCGAATCAAACCTCTCCATCGCCAGCGAATTGCCGGCCGATTCCTGGGCACGGGAACGCTTGCTCGACGAGGCGTTCGGCTTCGCGCGCTTTAACAAGACAGTCGAGCGCCTGCGCGCTGGCCGTTTGCCCGCGCGGGGACTTGCGCTCGCGGTACGGGACGCGGGCGAACTCGTTGGCACCCTGCGGATGTGGCATATCCTCGCCGGCGAGGTGCCAGCCCTGCTGCTTGGACCCCTCGCGGTCGCAAAGGCCTATCGCTCGCGCGGGCTCGGCCGCCGGCTCATGGCCGAGGCGTTGATCCGCGCGGCGGGCGCTGCGCATAAAGCCATCCTGCTCGTCGGCGACGCGGCTTATTATGAACCCTTCGGCTTTTCCCGCCGCCATACGCTGCAGCTTTCTCTTCCCGGCCCCGTCGACTCGGCGCGTTTTCTCGGGCTCGAACTCAAAGGCGGGGCTTTGGAAAGCGCGAAGGGCCTCGTCATACCCGCTGGCGCGCCGGACGTTCCGGCGCATCGCGGATACTTCGAACCGCGCCGAGCGGCTTAGGACGGCACGGCCTAACGGAACGGGTTCGCGCGCGTTCGCGCCGATGAACTGCCGCGCGGCGGGTTGAAGCAAAAAAAAACGCCTCATCGGCTCAAGGAGGCGGCAAGAAGTGCCACCCTATTGCGCAACCTGTGGCAAATCGGCATCGGGCGGCAAGAGAAACGTGTGTGGAACCACGGAAGATATTGCAAAAAAAATTTTGCGGCGCACGCTGCACGGCGAACACTTATTCTCCTGGAGATACGCAAATGCCTCGCCCGCCAAAATCCAACCTGTTGCCTGCCCTCTGCGCCGGCACATTCCTCGGCCTCTCTGCAGGGTTCGCCCGCGCCGCGGAGCCCGCCCCCACGCCGCCGCCGCCCAATTGGTGGGACACCGTCCATATAGAGGGGGTGTTGGACGCCGGCGTTTATATGAATGGGGACAATCCCGGCGACGGATTGAATTTCGGGCACTTGTTCACCGACAGGGCCAACGAGCCTGTGCTCAATCAGACGCTCCTGACCGTCCACCGGCCGATCGATCCCACGTCGGCCGATTACGATTTCGGGTTTAAGGCACAGTTGATGTACGGGTCCGACGCGCGCTATAGTCATTTCTTGGGGATGTTCAATTACATCATCAATGACCGGAACCAGTTCGCTCCCGTCGAGCTTCATGCAATCGCGCATTTTCCCTGGGTTTTTCAGGGCGGCATAGACATCAAGGCTGGGCAATATGTGACCTTGCTGAGCACGGAGACGATCGATCCTACCACCAACTACTTATATTCGCACACCTATGCTTTCAATTTCGGACCCTTCCAGCAAACCGGCATCATGACGATCTCGCATGTCGCTCCCTTTCTTGATGTTTATGCCGGAGTCGATACCGGTTTGAATACGACCTTCGGCAACCGTGTGGGCGACAACAATAGCGCGATCGCATTTCAAGGCGGCCTCGGGTTCAATCTTTTCGACGGCAATCTCACGATTTTGGCCGCCACGCATATCGGGCCGGAAAATCCCGATACTCCGGCCACCGCGGCGGCCTGCAATTGCAACCCAAACACCGCTACGCGCTATCTGAACACCATATCCGCGGCTTGGAAAGCTACCGACTCCCTTACCCTCATTACAGAGGGCAACTATTATCGCGACAATGGTTTCAATGCGACTTCTTATGGGGGCGTGCAATATGCGATCTATAAGGTCAACGATTGGTTGAAACTTGTTGGGCGTTTAGAAGTTTGGCGCGACAACAACAATTTTTTTGTCGGGGCTTTCCCGGGCAATTTCGACCTTGTCAATTTACAAATGGGTTTCCCGAACACGGCGATCTTCGGACCGGCGCCAACCACCTATTTCGATATCACCGCAGGCCTCAACCTCTCGCCGGAGCTTCCGCAGGGAACGCCCTGGCTCAAGTCGCTCACCTTCCGGCCGGAGGTTCGCTACGACACGTCCTTGAACGGCACGACGCCCTACAATGGCCAAAGCGTCCCTGGCGGCCGGGGCTTCCCTGGTTTCGGGCTCGGCACCTCGAGCAACCAATTCACCTTTGGCGGAGACATCCTCGCGAGATTCTAAGGGCAAAGACCAAAACAAAGCATTCAGTGCCCGGCGTCAAACGCCGGGTATTTTTTCACCTCGGGAGTCTTGCTGAACCTCATCGCCTGCAACCTGATCCGCATCCCGAAATTGATCGCCGCCTAGCCGGTCCACGAAACGGCATCGGGGAACCCAATCCCGTGCCGAGCCGTCTCAATGTTCGTCCCAATATCGATCGCAAGCCCGATAAGCCTCAAATTTCGCGGTTTTTCAGCAAACTGCTAGAATCGCACCTGCTTGAATTCAGCGGATGGTACGTGCGCGACTCAGGGCAGGCCGTTTTCGAAACGCACACCGGCAATGGACGCGCGGACTCCTTGCTCAAAGATGAGCTGGGGCGCGTCTTTTGGCGGCAAACTTGTCTCTGGCATCAAGCGTCATATCGCCGTAACACGAACGGCTTACCTCACGCCATCCACGTCACCATCGCTAACGTCACCGCTCGCGCGGGAGCTTCGACGGCTTGTGCTGCTTACAAATATGAATTGCCCGGCATTAGGAGCCTGCTTTTTGACGACGGCTCTGCAGGAGAACCTCTTTTGCGCGGGGGTTCACGAAGTGTTGAGGGCAAGGGTAGAAGTTTCCAGACGGAGCGAGCTTCACAATTTTAAAACTATTCCAAAGCGGCGGGTTGTCGAACGTACTTTCGCGTGGTTTGAAAAATGGCGTAAACTCTGGAAAAACTGCGAGCGCTGCTGATGAGTCATGCTATGTGGAATCGACTTCGGCTTTTTATCACTCCCGTCGATGCGCGGTTCGAGGATATCCATAAAGACAACTGGCATCTGGTCGTTTGGCGCGACTTCAGCGCCGGTCTGATCGTGGCAATGATGGCTATTCCCATGGCTATGGGATTTGCCATAGCTTCCGGCTTGCGGCCCGAACAGGGGATCGTCGGCGGCGCCGTCGCCGGGATGGTCGGGGCGCTGTTTGGCGGATCGAAATATCAAGTCTATGGCCCGACGGCGGCGTTCATCCCCATCATCGGCGGGTTCATGGCCGCCCATATCCCGGTTTACGGCTTCGAGCAAGCCCACGCGGTCCTGGTGTTTTCGGCGATCATCGCCGGGGGCGTCCTCATGTGCATGGGCGTGGCCGGATTGGGGAGGTTTGCCAATCTGGTTCCCCATTCCATCGTGGTGGGTTTCACCATCGGCATCGCGGTGACCATCGCCACCAGTCAGATAGGCGAGGTCTTTGGGATAAAGGCCCCCGCCGGCAAGGACTTCTTCGAAAAGGTCCAGCGCGCCTGGGAACACTTGGGGGAATGGCACGGCGATGCGTTGCTGCTGGCGGGAATGACCTTTCTGCTGACGAAATACCTGCTGAGGATTTCGATCTACATTCCCGGGCCCTTGATCGCCCTTGCCGTGGGGACGCTCGTGCCGGGTGCCCTGCGCGGCGACGACGTGAGCCTGATCAAGACGAAATACGGCCCGATCCCCACCGATTTCTGGGTCGTGACGCCTCCGGCCTTGCCGGACATGAGCCTTCCATTGCTCGAGAGCGTGGCCTATCTGGCGGTGGCCATCGTCTTCGTCTCCGGCGTGGAGAGCCTGCTCTGTTCGCGCATGGCCGACCGCTTGGCGGACAATCGCGGCACACCCTTCAACCCCAACAAGGAGTTCTGGGGTCAGGGCCTGGTGCAGCTTATTGTTCCCCTCTTGAACGGGTTCCCGCACACCGGCGCTCTGGCCCGAACGGCCACGAACATCAAGCTCGGCGCCGTCACTCCGCTCGCTGGGATCTTCAAGGGCGTGCTAAAACTGGCCTTGGCCTACTATCTCGCGCACTATCTGGAACTGGTGCCCATGGCCTGTATCGGCGGCCTCCTGATGTGGGTCGCGGCCAATATGGTCAAGCCCGCCGAGGTGCGACAGGTCCTTGCCCATGGCAAGTTCCATGTGGCCGTCATGGTCTACACCGCGGTCATGGTGATCGTCACGGATTTTCTCACCGGGGTGCTCACGGCGATGGCGCTCTACGGCGTGCTGTACCGCTTTCTCGAAAGACCCACAACCGCAAGCGCCATACCGTCGGCGGCGGCGCCTCTGGCGCCTCGCACGATTGGGGCTGCCGCCACCTCGCCGGACCCATCCGCGCCGGATGGGAGGACGAATATGCATCGGTAGGGAGGACGAATATGCATCGGTATCGGCATCTGATGGTTGGCCTGTCCCGAACCGAGACCGATATCGGGTTATTGCGCTATGCGGCCATGGCAGCCCGGCTGGGGACCGCGACCGACATCCGTTTCGTTCACGTGTTGCTCCCCGGACATGTCTCCGGGCACGCCCAGGCGCATGCCGAGATCGAGGCGCTCGTGCAGAACCATTTCACCGGGGTGGGGGATAAGGTTCGCGCATCGTTCGATGTGCTGCACGGACCC
>JBQTKC010000090.1:0-4892 GCA_052386575.1 Beijerinckiaceae bacterium | reverse complement strand
CTTGATCTGTTCCCATTGATCGTCGCGTAATGCATAACGTCGCATCGGTCGGCCCCTCCTCTGGCCGGCCACCTATGAGTCAGAGAAAAAGTGATTCGGGAATCCCCTAACTGAACACAGGCCCTAGAAGGACATGCCCTAAAATTTGTTCATTGTGCGCAGGCCAATGACAGCGGCGTCGGGAATGCGGCCCGCGGCGGGATTGAGCGGATTGAGCGCGCCGCCTCTCGGACGAAAGATATAGTGGAAATCTGGCTGAACTAGAAAGCCGGGGACGACCTGCGCCTGATAGGTAAGTTCGACCGCCAGTTCGTAGTCGCGGATCGGCAAAGGAGTTTTCGCAATGAAAGCGGTCGGCGTCAAGACCGCTCACGGAAGGCGAAACGGGTGAATAAATCGCCGCCAGTCCGAATGTATCGTTCGGACTGCTGTCCCAAATGCCGATACAGGTGATGCCCGCTTCGGTATAGAAATTCGCCAAATTACGGTCCCGGGGACTCGCGGAGAGAAGTGCGAAGCCTGCCACGCCCCTTTTCGGATCATCTGCCCGCACAGGCCAGATCATCTGATCGATCATGCCATAGGCGCCATTTCCGATAGGTTAAGGGGTTGCCATTGCTGAATGGATCGGCGAGCGAGAGGCCATCTGTGCCGAACCGCTGATCGTTGAACTTGCCAAAATGGTACCAGCCGCCGAGCTTGATGGTGCCCGCAAGCCCAGACGAATTCTTCTCCCGATTATATTTGTACTGCGCTTCGGCCATTAATAGGGGCGGATCCCTCAATGTCTGTTGCGAAACGGCGGTGAACCGCTCCCCGCGCATCGGATCACGGCGTAACGGAGAACCCCGTCAACGACGGTCCCAGTAGGCTCGGCCGGCTGCGCTCTCGGATGTCATTAAATCGACATCCGTGCTCGCGTATAGCTAGAATTCCGGAATTGGCGCCGGCACATCCGAAATGCGTAAGCGTCAAGACTGTTCACCCTGACAGGTATGAGGATAAGCGCGATGCGCTGCGGGACCGTGGCGACAATTGTCGGGTCCATGCTTCACACGGCGGGAGGGCGGCTGCCGATCGCGCAGCACCTCCCGCGAGGCCGCCCGCCTTCAGTTGGGCCGGCTTTTACATCGGCGCAAACATCGGTGCCGGTATTCCCTTGCACACGGGCGAGCGCCTGCAGGCGGGCAGCGGCATCGGCAGTACCACCTTCGATCTTTTTCCCCCGAGCCATGAGCGCGCGGGCGTCTCATTCGGCGCGCAAACGGGCTACAATTGGCAGTTCGGGCCTTGGGTATATGGCGTGGAGACGGACTTCAACTTCCTGGACGGTCGCGGCGGCCCGAGTGGAACTTTCCCTGCGCCGCCCGCCTATCGGCCGCTGGGGGTCTCGTCCTACAACGTCGATTACGACCCGAGCGCAAACTATTTCGCCAGTCTTCGCGGACGCCTCGGCTTCGCCGTCGACCGTTCCCTATTCTACGTCACGGGCGGAGTGGCGGCCGGCGGGGCGCGCGGCCCGGCGACTCTGGCTTTGATCGGCGGCGGGCTCGACGGCATATTCACGGCGGGTCCCTCCCGGTCGTCGCGCATGAAATACATTCTGGGCGCGGGCTTCGAATACGCGGTCGCCAACAATTGGTCGGCGCGGCTGGAGTATTTTTTCCGCAATCAATCCCTTAACACGCAACTCTTCGACAATGGCGCGGATTTCCAATATGTCTCGCGCACGCGCAACGAAAACCACGTGTTGCGGGTTGGGCTCAACTACCTGTACAATGCAGAAGATGAAGTCACTGACAAATCCGTCGCGCAAAATGGCCAGAAAGGCGAAGAACCCTCTGAGCTATACAGCGTGCACGGGCAAATGACCGGAATTCTGCAAGGCTATCCGAAATTTCCTGCGCTCTATACCGGGCCAAACAGCTTCACGTCGAAAGGACAGGCGGCTTTCGGCTCGACAACCGATCTATTTGCCGGCGTCCGCGTGTGGGACGGCGGCGGTTTCTATCTCGGTCCGCAGATCAGCGAAGGTTTTGGCCTCTCCAATTCGGTCGGCGCGGCTTCTTATCCGAACAGCGCCGTCGCCAAGGTAGGGCGCGCCGCTCCCTATCTGCGATTCCAACGCTATTTCCTGCGCCAGATCATCGGCCTCAACGGCGCCGAACAGGAGGAAGGCGATACGGGATCCTTCATCGAGCTGCTTGAATCGACGCAAAATCAACTCGCAGGCAAAGTCGACCGGGATCGCGTGATCCTGACAATCGGCAAATTCGCCGTGGGAGATGTCTTCGACGACAACATTTACGCACACGACCCCACCACGGGATTCCTGAATTTCGCGTTCAACACCATGGGCGCCTTCGATTACGCCGCCGATTCCTGGGGCTATACGTATGGCGCGGCGCTCGAATGGAAACAGGACTGGTGGACCGCGCGCGCCGGCGTCTTCCAACTATCGGACGTTCCCAATAGTGAGAAAATCGAACCTGTCCCGCTGCGCCAAATCATGCCTGTCGCCGAATTCGAGGCGCGCTACGATCTTCTCGGTCAGCCCGGCGTCGTCAAATTTCTGGCTTATGGCGACAATGGCTTTCTCAACAACGTCGACGAGGTCATCAATTTCGCTTTTTTGACGGGGAATTTCCCACCGGACATCAGGAACAACGCTCTGCGCAAGAGGCGCGTGAAGGTTGGCGGCGGCGTCAATATTCAGCAGCGGCTCATGCCGGGTCTCGGCTTTTTCCTGCGCGCGAGCATGGCCGATGGACGCTACGAGACCGTCGATTACACCGACATCGACCGTTCCCTCTCGGGAGGCCTCGTGGCCTCGGGAGAGTTGTGGGGGCATCCAAAGGACGAGATCGGCGCCGCTGTGGTGGTCAGCGGCCTCTCACCTTCGCGCGTGCGCTATTTCGCTCTCGGCGGCACGAGCGTCTACATCGGCGACGGCGCGCTCTCTTATGACGGCGAGAAAGGCATGGAAGCCTATTACAAATACGACGTCCGCGACGGGATCGGCGTCACGCTCGATTACCAGTTCTTCCCTAATCCCGCCCATAACCTCGATCGCGGACCCGTGTCGGTCTTTGGGATACGGCTCCATGGCCAGTTTTGACTCCGCCTGCGTCCTTTGAGAGCTTGGATCGAAACCGCGCATGATTTTCGAAACAGCCTATCAGACGGAAATTGATGCCCGACAGGTCCAAGATTTCCTGCAATCCGGTGAACCCAGCCCCTGGCGGATCGCCATTGAACAAGGCGGCCTGGAAGGCAATTTGATCACTTGGGGACACTTTCAGGCGAATGCCGGGTGTTGCCATTGGATAGTTCGGTCCGCCGCTCGGCATATTTGCGGCAAATATGTTCGGCCAGCCAAAGCTCGCATTGAAACATGCCTGCGAATATTTGCTAGAGCGCGTCCCGATCAAATGGAATCACGTAATCGAAAAGGACTCGCTCAAAATCAAAGAGTTGGAGCTCGCGCTCTAGGAAGGCCCTGAAGGGACGCCACAACAGCCCGGCGCTGGCGCCGGGCGCCGCTTTGCAAGGTCGAGAGCTTGCCCGGATCGGAGATGTGCGTGTCCTCCAGATTGAAGCCCTTGGTTTTCAGATTGGCGAACATCGTTTCGATGGTCCATCCTTGACGATGGGCGGCCAGCGCGCGATGCGGTTTGCCGGGACAAGCCAGCGCCAAAAAATTCGCTCGTTGGCAAACGCATCGCGACGATCCGCGCGAGCGGCGAGCGCTCGCCGGCGCTTTGGTTTCTCTTAGACCTTTGCTTGCGGTGCCTGCGTCGATTATCGAGCCGCAGCCGCCTCAGTTCACGGCCGGGTTGTGAGTCAATGAAGCCGCGCCAGTCGTTACGATTTTGCTGGCTGACGGCCCATGGGCGGGCAAGATCGCCATGGCGGGCCTGCTCATTAAGAGCAGATCGCCCGCGGCGATCCGCAACGGTCATTGGTCGTTTGCTTGGAGAGCCTTGCTGAGCAATGGCATCGTCGAACATATCCTCGGGTGGAACCCGGCCTTGACAGCAAAACCACCGTCCTCGGATAAAAGCAAGACGACCCAGCAAGTCGCCGAGTGTTGCGGCCTTCAGAAACAACGCGAAGTCCGGCGCCGAAAGCGCTGCTCGACCTTGTGAAGAGCGATACCGATTTCGCGAAACGTTTGGCGATTCCCGGCGGTGGTGGCCGATTTGTCACTATTTGCCGAACGGCCACATGCTACTGTTCCGCTTTCCTGTTGGCGGGCTAAACGAAGGCGAGCTTTGCTTGGCGTCCTTGCGGTTTCCCGCAGGCGTCCGTGCGACGATTGTTTGATGCTGACGAGCAGACGCACCACGGCTGAACTTTGCAATGGACCACGGCAATTCATGGCCGGCAGCTGGCTTCGATCAGGGATTGCGAGGCGGCGGGCGGCCGCTCGATCGGCACGGATCGCAGGGTTTGCTTTTGACCTCGCCTTCCGCGCGCTCGCCACCGCAATGACTGCCATGGTTGGCGCCTGTGCGGTTGGCCCAGACTTCGCGCCGCCGTCTGCTCCCGTCGCCCCCACGTGGCTCGAATGGCGCAACAAGACGCTGAAAACGGGGGATTATGAATACCGGGACTGGTGGCGCTCTTTCCACGACCCTGTGCTCGACCAGTTGATCGCGATCGCCTATGCGCAAAATCTGACGCTGCTCAGCGCTGGCGCCAAGGTGCTCCAAGCCCGCGCGGCTTTGGGCATAGCCATTGGCGAGCTTTACCCGCAACAACAGCAGGGGGTCGGTGCGGTCGCTTACAAACACCGCCGCCGGGCCAATCCGACCCGGATCCCCGCCCCAGCCCCCCCCCAATTATGGCGCGCGAGCCCTGGTGCGCCGGCGGCGTGGCCACAGGATTTA
>JBQTKC010000089.1:0-4554 GCA_052386575.1 Beijerinckiaceae bacterium | reverse complement strand
TATCGGCTTGGTGGCGAGCCACGTTGACCCGAGCCAAACGGGATTTTGGCTCCGCAAGCCAAACTTTCAGAGCCTTGGCATTAGATTTTGCGTCCGATGTTTAAGTATTTCGCGGCTCTTGACGCTTTGAGTTCGTTTGGCCGCATATCGCAAAAATCCGCCAAAGCCGCGGCGATCGCGTCGCCGGCAGCATTGATCGCCGCGTCCGGATCGCGATGGGCGCCGCCCACTGGCTCCGCGACGATTACATCAATGATTCCGAATTTGAGCAGATCCTGCGCGGTTATCTTCATATTTGTCGCGGCGTCCTCGGCGCGGGAGGAATCCCGCCAAAGGATCGAAGCCGAGGCTTCGGGCGACGCGACGGTGTAGATCGCATGTTCGAGCATCAAAACCTTGTTGCAGCTCGCAATCGCTATGGCGCCGCCGGACCCGCCTTCGCCTAAGATGACCGCGATGCTCGGCACGCCTAGTGAAAGCGAAGCATCGGTTGCCCGCGCGATCGCTTCGGCTTGGCCGCGTTCTTCCGCGTCCACGCCGGGAAACGCGCCGGCGGTATCGACAAGCGAAACGACGGGCAATGCGAAACGGTCGGCAAGCTGCATGAGGCGCACGGCCTTGCGATAGCCTTCCGGCCGCGCCATGCCGAAATTATGCTTGATGCGTGCTTCGGTGCCGGAGCCCTTTTCCTGCCCAAGAACGCAGATCGCACGGCCGCGAAACCAGCCGAAACCGCCGACGATCGCGGCGTCCTCGCCAAATATACGATCGCCCGACAAGGGCGTGAAATCGCGCACAAGGGCCTTGACATAATCGCTAAAATGCGGCCGCTGCGGATGCCGCGCGACTTGGGTCTTCTGCCACGGCGTCAGATTGGCATAAAGATCGGCAATCGCTTTTTCGGCCTTGGCTTCGAGCCGGGTCAGCTCCTCGCCAATCGCAACGGCATCGCCCTTCGCCGCAAGCTGGTGGAGTTCCAGAACCTTGGCTTCGAGCTCCGCGACTGGTTTTTCAAAATCGAGGTAGATTCGCATTGCCGCCGGAGGAGTTATGCCAAGGGTAAGACCCGCCTTGGCTCAGCCCTCGAACTGCCCTCGTTTCGTCCCAAGGAAGGCAATTCGCGAACCGGAACCAATGCCAGTGCTTGACCGGCGCTGCGTATTTCCTGGGAAACTCGCTATTTCGCGCTGCGAAGTCAAGACGATAAGACGATGCGCAGGCGGCGTGCGTGCGGTTTGGCGGGACGCTAGGCCGCGTGCGAGGCGGTTTCGCCAGTCAGCACCGCATAGAGACCAGCAACGTCGCGCGCCGCGCGAAGCTTTGCCGTAACACTTGGGTCGCGGAGCACGCGCGCCAGCCGCGCCAGCGCTTTTAAGTGGTCGGCACCGGCCGTTTCCGGGGCGATCAAAAGACAAATGAGATCGACCGGCGCGCCGTCGAGGGCCAAAAAATCGATTGGGCGTGCAAGTCTCGCGAAAATCCCGAACATCGTTTTTGCCGCGGCCAGCTTGCTGTGAGGAATGGCGATCCCCTCGCCGATTCCGGTCGAGCCGAGACGCTCGCGTTGGACCAAGGCATCGAAGATTTCCCGCGGCTCAAGGCCGGATAACAACCCCGCCCGATCGCTCAGAACTTGCAGCGCGTGCTTCTTCGAGTTCACCTTGAGCGAGGGGACAATCGCCTCGGGGGTGATCAATTCGGTCAGCAGCATGGTTTGAAATAATCCGGTCCGCGTCCGAGCTTTAACATAACTGTGGGTGATTAAAGGCCTAGGGGCGCGCCGCCGCCCGGCGCGCGAGGCTCCAGCCTTTTCACTCGCGGCCTGGATCGATCCAGCCGATATTTCCGTCCGGGCGGCGATAGACGACATTGGTCCGTCCATCGGAAGCGCGCCGGAAGACCACGACTTGGGCGTTGGTCGAATCGAGTTCCATCGCGGCCCCGGAAACGGTCATCTCCCTCACCCTAGATGAAGGCTCGGCGATGACCGCCGGATGGAGATCGAGCTTTTCGCCTTGCTCCGGCCGGGCTTCGTCGCGATGAGCGCCGGGCGCCTTATCGCCCAAACCGCGTTCCAGCTTGGTCTTGCTGTCCGCCGCAGTGCTGGCATGATGATCCAAGAGCCTCTCTCTGTGGCGCCGGATCTGATTTTCGATGAGATCGGCGGCGCGATTGAAGCTGGCGTAGGGCTCATGCGCCCGGGCATCCGCCTGCAGCGTGACGCCCGACATCAGATGCACGGTGCAATCGGCCCGGAATGCCGACCCTTCCGGCTCTATCGTTACATGGCCGTCGGCCGGTCCGGCACTGTATTTCGCCACGGTGGAATCGATTCGCGCCTCGATGTGCGCGCGAAAAGCTTCGCCAATGTCCAAATTCTTGCCCGAGACGCGCAAAGTCATTACCCATTCTCCGTTAGAAGTGCCGCCGTCGATTCCGGTCGCTCAACGTTGTCCAAATGGCCGTAACGAACGGCCGCCGATCCCAGCCCTCAATTTAACGCTCTCCCCTCTGATATAGATAAAAACTTGAGAAATTCACCGCGAGCGCAGGCAACCCCTTGCTCGCCCAGCAGAAGCTTTGGCGAAATGACTAGCGTGCGCTCGATCTCTTCGCTTTAGCGGATGTTTCAGACGTTAACATGCTCAAAATGGCGGTCCGATGGCGCGAGCCTTGCGGCTGCAAGCTCAGAAGTTATTGGATCGCGCGCGGGTAAGGCGAGGCCGCGTTCGCGCCGCATCAACTCCTTGCCTTTTCGCGCCGGCGTTCCACGGAGGAAGGGATTTTCAGGCTTTCGCGGTATTTGGCGACCGTGCGCCTCGCGATGTCGATATTGGCCTCCTTCAACCTGGCGACGATCGCGTCATCGGACAGAATTCGCAAAGGGCTTTCCTGATCGATCATCTGCTTGATCCGGAATCGCACCGATTCCGCCGAGTGCGCGGCGCCGCCATCATGCGCGGAGATCGAGGCCGTGAAAAAATATTTGAGCTCGAAGAGACCGCGCGGCGTCGCCATGTATTTGTTGGAGGTCACCCTCGATACCGTCGATTCATGCACGCCAACGGCCTCCGCGATCGTCTTAAGATCGAGAGGGCGCAAATATTCGACGCCGTGCGCCAGAAATCCATCTTGCTGGCGCACGATTTCGCTGGAAACCTTCAAAATCGTGCGCGCCCTTTGTTCGAGACTTTTTGTCAACCAATTGGCCGTTTGGCGGCAAGCCGAGATAAAATTCCGGTCGGCTTCCTTCCCCTTCCCCTTGTCGACCCGCGCTGTATAGCTGTGATTGACGAGAAGGCGCGGAAGAACGTCCGGGTTGAGTTCGACATGCCACGAGCCGCCGGGCAGCGGCCGCACGACTACATCGGGCAGGATCGGCGCGATCGAGCCGCCGCCGAAAACACGCCCGGGCTTGGGATCAAGCTGCCTGATCTCGTCCAGCATGTCGAGAATGTCTTCCTCGTCGACTTTGCAAATCTTGCGCAGTGCCGCGAAATCGCGTTTTGCGAGCAGGTCCAGATGGCAAACGAGCGCTTGCATGGCGGGGTCGAACCGGTCGCGCTCACGCAATTGGATGGCGAGACATTCGGCGAGATCGCGGGCGCCAATACCGGAAGGATCGAAGCCTTGGATGAGGCGGAGGATGCGTTCGGCCTGTCCCAGCGGCACATTAAGTCGCGCGGCGATTTCGTCGAGCGAACCCATGAAATAGCCGTTTTCGTCGATTGAGTCGATCAAGACCTGACCGGTCATCCGGTCTGCCGCCGCCGCTGTTGCGAGCCGCAGCTGCATTTCCAGATGATCCTTGAGATTGGCCGGCGAAGCGATTATGGCCTCGAGGTTTGCCGCCGCGCCGTCACCGGCCGCGCCCGGCGGCCCGGACCAATTGGTGGCCGAGAGGCCGAGGCCGCCCAAAGCCAAACTGTCTTCGCCCGGCGCCGGCGTCCGGCCGCCGTCGAAGCCATTCGCCAATTCGGCGCCAAGGCTTGCCTCGAAGTCTTCGCGGTTGGGAGTGAAGGACGCCGAGCTCCAGTCGGCCTCTCTTGCCTCGCCAAAATCCTCGCCCGGCGAAATTCCGGCGGGATCGATCCAGCCATCGAGCCCCGCGCCATCGAGGCCAGGCGGCTCTGGACCATCCTCGGCTCTTTCGAGCAACGGGTTGCGCTCGAGTTCCTCCTCGATGAACGCGGCCAAATCGAGATTGGAAAATTGCAACAGCTTGATGGCCTGTAAAAGTTGCGGCGTCATCACCAGCGACTGGTTCTGGCGCATGACGAGCTTGGCGGTAAGAGCCATGTCCCGGTGGAACCCTCAAGCTACCGCTGTCCGGCCGCCGTGAACGCGACGACCCCATTGTCGGCCTGCTTCTTGCATTAGCTTGCGAACATAGCACAAAATCCGCTCGCGTACACACCCTCGCCTCATTCGGTGATGTACGGGAGTTTGTGTCAGCGGTGAGAGGGGGTACTCGGGCGGGTTGTCGAGACTCACCGTCAAGGAGCACCCCCAATGCCACATTGCGTGACGATCCAAAGCTTACCAGCGGCGTTC
>JBQTKC010000088.1:0-6389 GCA_052386575.1 Beijerinckiaceae bacterium | reverse complement strand
GTCGAGCGGCGGCGGCGCGCATTCTGAGGCAATGGATCCATGAACAGTTTCGCCGCGCCGCATTGTCGCTCCGCTCATGGTTTAACGAGGGCGGACTTCGGCTTGAATATTGCGTTCATTGCCCATCCTTTGCCCGCGAGATTTGATCCCGGCTGGCCGGGCTGTCGCATCTAGGCTATCTTTAAGACACCCAGCCGCATTCAGTGACGGAGGCTAACCGATGACCCGAATTGTATTTCGGCAGCTGCCCGGCCATGCCGGGCGCGATCATGGCGTCCCTGCATCTAATATCCACAACATGGAGCAAGGCTTGGCGATTTGGATCCGGCGGCCAGCGGAAGGATGATATGACGCCTTTGGTCATTGCGCCCTCGATACTTTCCGCTGATTTCGCCAACCTCGGCGAAGAAATTCGAGCGGTTGCCAGCGCTGGCGCCGATTGGATTCATATCGACGTCATGGACGGGCATTTCGTGCCAAACATCACGATCGGCCCACTGGTAGTGCGCGCCTTGCGTCCGCACGCAAAAATCCCTTTCGACGTGCATCTCATGATCGCCCCTTGCGACCCTTACCTTGCCGCCTTCGCGGAAGCCGGGGCGGACTCGATCTTAGTCCATGTCGAGGCGGGGCCGCATCTGCACCGTTCGCTGCAACTGATCCGGGCGCTTGGCAAAAAAGCCGGCGTCGTGCTCAACCCGGCGACGCCGGCATCGAGCGTCCAGTATGTCCTCGATATTATTGATTCAGTGCTGGTCATGTCGGTCAACCCTGGCTTTGGCGGGCAGACTTTTGTTGCCTCCGCGGTGGACAAGGTCGGCGAACTCAAAGCAATGATTGGGTCCCGTGCGATCCGTATCGAAGTCGACGGCGGGATCAACCCGGAAACCGCGGGCCTCGCCGCCGCGGCGGGCGCCGACACTTTTGTCGCGGGCGCCGCCATCTTCAAGGGAGGCCCGGAGCTGTATGCGGCGAATATCGCGGCAATACGCTCGGCAGCCGAAAGACAGCGACGCCGCGATGCTGCTTGAGGCCTTGATATTCGATGTAGACGGGACGCTCGCCGAAACCGAGGAGGCGCACAGACAGTCGTTCAACGAGGCATTCGCGGCCTTTGGGCTCGATTGGAACTGGGATAAGGAGCTTTATCGAAAGCTCCTCCAGATGACCGGCGGCAAGGAGCGCCTTCTGCTTTATATCGACGCCTGGAAGCCTCAAAGCAGCGAGCTGGCGCTTGCCCGCTTCGCCGAAATCTACGAGGAGAAGTCGTCCCGCTACGCCGCGCTTGTAGCGTCCGGCGCCGCGCCGGCGAGACCGGGTGTTCGCCGCCTAATCACGGAGGCCCATGAACGGGGAGTGCGGCTCGCCATCGCCACGACGTCGCTGCGGGAGAGCGTCGATGTGATACTTCGCGCGATACTCGGCGAAGAAGGCCCCTCCTGGTTTGCGGTCATCGCCGCTGGTGATGTCGTGGCCTACAAGAAACCCGCGCCCGACGTGTATCGCTACGCTCTTGAAAAGCTGGAGTGCGGCCCGGGCTCTTGTGTCGCCTTCGAAGATTCGGAAAATGGCGTCAAGGCGGCGAGGGCCGCTGGTCTGCCCGTCCTGGCGACGCCAAGCTATTATTTGAAAGGGGATGACTTTGGCCTTGCGACCTGCGTTCTCAGCGATCTAGGCGAGCCAGATCGCCCCTGCCGCCAGATCGGCGGCCTGCGCTTCGATCGGGATTATGTCGATATTAACGGCTTGAACGCATGGCAATCCAAGCACCAACAATCCTAAGGATACTTTACCTCCCGAAATGCGACCATCGCTTGCCGGAGCCGCGCAAACCCTCAAGCCGGGGTTGGTTCCACGAGATTTGACCACGCGTCACCAGTTTGTCGCGCTTTTTTACGGCCAGTACGCCGGGGCGAATTCGCTGCGCGAGAACTATTGTTGGGTCCAAAACCCCAAGGCTTATAGCCGAAGCGGACGCATTTCCCCTCCGCGCCGCCCGTACAGGTGAGGAGAATCCCCGGGCGCGAGGGCTCGTAGCGCCCGCCGGCGGTGAAGGCTCCCGCAAGCAGGAAGCCGTGCCGCCGCCCATCGGGATCCAGCAGACACAAATTGTGCCATTCGCCGCTCTCGGCATCCTGTTCCGAGAGCTTGTAAAGGACGATTTCGCGCGCCGGATCCTTCGAGTCGCGCACTACGGCGTCGATGCGGATACGGCGCCGCGCCCCGCTGCCGTCCCCAAGCGCAAGTATGGTCCCTGGCAGCCGGTCTTGCGGGACGATCCGCCCATCGCTCAGGGTGATGCGAAACGCTGTCCCCTCGACCTCGACGCTGCGTACGGCCACGATTGCGGCCGCCACTGCGAGTGAGCCAAAAGCGAACAGCACTGTGAGGGCCGGGAGCCCGGCCCTCACGCATCGGACCCGGACACCAGCCCCACGGCTCAACGAATTGCAGCTTCCGAAATGACGATAGCCTCCACCGCGGCGCCGTTGAGGCCGCCAAGCGCCGAGCCGTTCATGCTGATCTCGTTTACGCAGACCCCGTTTATGCTGACCCAGCACCCGCGGGCGCAACCCAGGCCAGCAGCGCCGCGAGGGCCAAGGGCACGCCTATGACCGAGGCGTAACTCGATAGATGTGACATCGCTTCTCCATGATAAAAGTTTAGCACTGGCAAGTATGAAAGTGGATATAGGCTAAACTGGGCTTACCGGCCGCAGCCGAATTGTAGCACCTACCCCCACGTCAAGGTCAGCCCCTTTCAACACTCCTTCAACATTGGTCCTTCCGGACTTTGCTTCGCCGGCCAGCGGGAATATGATACTGCCGCAGGCAAGAAGCGGCGAAAGGCAAGGCGATGAACCCCGATTCGAAACCCGCAAAACGTATCAGAGGCGCGACCGGCGATTTCGAGGTCGTGATCGGGATGGAGGTCCATGCCCAGGTCACCTCGAAGGCGAAACTTTTCTCCGGCGCCTCGACCGGGTTTGGCCAAGAGCCAAACAGCAATGTCTCGCTCGTCGACGCCGCGATGCCCGGCATGCTACCGGTCATCAACGAGGAATGCGTGGCGCAGGCGGTGCGCACGGGACTAGGTCTTAAGGCCAAGATCAACCTTCGCTCGGTCTTCGACCGCAAGAACTATTTTTACCCAGATCTGCCGCAGGGCTATCAGATCTCGCAATATAAGAGCCCTATCGTCGGCGAGGGCGCCGTCGCCGTCGATGTCTCGCCAACGCAGCGGATCGAAGTCGGGATCGAGCGGCTGCATCTCGAACAGGATGCCGGCAAATCGCTGCACGATCAGGCGGCGGCGGACTCTTTCGTCGATCTTAACCGGTCGGGCGTTGCCCTCATGGAGATCGTGTCGAAGCCGGACTTGCGCTCCGCCGAGGAGGCCAAGGCCTATGTGACGAAGCTGCGCACGATCCTGCGCTACCTCGGCACCTGCGACGGGAACATGGAACAGGGTTCGCTGCGCGCGGACGTCAATGTGTCGGTGCGCCGCCCCGGCGAGCCGCTCGGCACCCGTTGCGAAATCAAGAACGTGAACTCGATCCGCTTTATCGGTCAGGCAATCGAGGCCGAGGCGCGCCGCCAAATCGGCATTATCGAGGACGGCGGCAAGATCGAGCAGGAAACCCGGTTGTTCGATCCAGGGCGTGGCGAGACGCGCTCGATGCGCTCGAAAGAAGAAGCGCACGACTACCGCTATTTTCCCGATCCCGATCTTCTGCCGCTCGAATTCGATCAGGCCTATGTCGACGCCTTGGCGGGCGATCTCCCCGAGCTCCCCGATGCGAAGAATGCTCGTTTCGTCAGGGATTACGGTTTGCCGCCTTATGACGCCGGGGTCCTCGTCGCCGACAAGGACACCGCGGACTATTTTGAGGCCGCGGTCAAACACCGGGAAACCCCCCGCGATGCAAAGCTCGTCGCCAATTGGATTACCGGCGATCTCGCGGCCTACGCCAACTCGGCCGGCCTTAGCGTCGCGCAGACCCGCATCAAGCCGTGGCAGATCGCCGAAATCGTCGATCTCATTAGCGAGGGCACGATTTCGGGCAAGATCGCCAAGGATGTGTTGGCGATCGTCATCGCCGCGGACCAGGATGGCGACCCGCGCGCCATCGTCGAGGCGCGTGGCATGACGCAGGTCACCGACACGAGCGCGATCGCGGCCTGCGTCGATGCCATCATCGCCGCCAATCCGGACAAGGCCGCGCAGGCAAGGGCCAAGCCTTCGATGCTCGGCTGGTTTGTCGGTCAGGTTATTAAAGACACTGGCGGTAAGGCCAATCCGCGAATCGTCAACGAGCTTTTAAAAGCGAAACTTGGGGTCTGAAAAGCGATCGCGAATCACCTACTGATTCGGGTGATTCGCGCGACGCGCGCCAATTAGAGCGTTCGCGGCACCATTGAGCGTCATATTTTTCTTCATCCAACGAAATTTTTTTGCTGCTGATTCACGCGTTCATTTTGGCGCGGCGCGATTTGCGCAAAGTCCGCTTACCGCGGGTAAATTAGATCCTGCCAAACCGCTTGTGCCGGTCGAATTCGCCCCTTGCGAAAGCCACGTGAGGAATTGCGAAAGCAGTTGTGAGAGGACGCGATGCGGGCGTGTTCCGAAGCCTCGAAAAATAGAGTAGAGCCTTTAAATATAATAGTTTTTTAGATCAGAGAACGTACTTGACGATAGCTGGCTCACGCTCACTGGACGCGTTTCAGCGCATCTTGTTGACGGCCATGGTTCGCTCGGAACCAGTCATCCACGCGCGACGATTGCGTCTCATCGTCGAGGAGCAATTTCATCTAAGCGCGCGCGGCCTAAAGCATTTTTGGACGCGCGGGCGGCGCGTTATTCGCGCTCATTTGCGATGCATGCGAAGCAACGCCTCTTGCACGACTGATTAACAACGGTACGCTACGCAGGCTTCTAGTCGGCAACTCGAATCAGTCGGCTAAAAACAGCAGAGGAACTTTGAACATGGTGAAGGCAACCACCAAAAAGCCAGCAAGGAAAGCCGCGGCGAAAAAGGGTGTCGCGAAAAAAAGCACGGCAAAAAAGGGCGCTGTCAAAAAATCGGCGCGCAAGGCAATGGCCAAGAAAAGGCCGATGAAGAAGGCCGGGGCCAAGAAGGCATCCGTCAAAAAGTCGGCGGCGAAAAAGACCGCCCGGAAGGCAACGGCGAAGAAGGTCGGCGCCAAGAAGGTGGTGCGCAAACCGGCGGTACGCAAACCCTCGCCGCCGCCGCCGCCAGGCCCTCCAGAGACCGTTTGACGACTTCGCAAGAGGAATGGAGACGTCGGCCGCAGCTCTCAGGCGCCTTGCTGGCGCGAGGGGATTTTGCCGGGTCGTCGGTTGTCCCCCTCTTGCAGTCGCAAGAGTTTTATGGGAATTCACCGCAAGAGAGGATGGGCTCGCGTTATGGCGCAGCGGCAAATGTCCGCAGGAGCATAAGGCAAAGGGCGTGCGCGCCGCCGCGGCGCCCATGTTTGTTATTCTTCTCGGGAAGCGAATATAGACTCATTTCGCTAGACAGATTCGGGCGAAATCAAACCAAATTTTGTCCGCCGCTGCTCCCGTTTCCTTCATCCTTTTCCATTCTAGCCCGCACGCCTGCATTCGCGCGCGCGATGCTGGCGGCAGAATTCGCGGCTGTGGCGGTGGGTCAGGCTTTGGTCTTGGCGGCTCGATTGGCGCGGCGGGAAGTGCCGGGACCGAGGGCATGTCAATTGTCGCGCGCCCTCCGGCCGAACCCGCCGGACCTGCCGGAAGCGGCGGCGGCGTGAACGATTGGTTTGATTTTTTTTCCGCATCCCGCGCGAACGCGGGCCGGAATGTGAGTTGAGCGGGGGCCAAAGCGAGCCACACAAAGACTATCGTCAATGCTAGGAGCGCACCTGGGCATCGCCTCGCGGCATGTTTTGCTGCGCTCATGGCAAACCCTTCAAATCGGCGGCGTCTTGGGGCAAGACCCGGTGTCATTCAAATCGCGCCGCACCCTAGACACTTTATTCTCGGGCGCAGGCATGCCGCGTTCATCTTTAGAACGTCACGGCCGGGCATCCAGTCAAAGGCCGTGGCCTCGCCGCAGGCGCCATTGGGCTCATTCAATAACAGTCCAAATTGCCGCGCATGGGCGACCATAACGGTCGATCCATTGTGCGTGGCAGACCGCAGGCCGGAAGGTTCGTAGGCGGAAGAACGCGAGTCAGCCGCAAAAACATACTCCAAACTGGCCGCCGTCCAAATACGAGAGTGTAACTATCCCCCGGCAAAGCCGGGGGCTTTATGATTGGAGCCGCTCGAAGCGGCAGGAGGGGTCGCTGACGCGGCCCCTTAAGCTTGAAGCCCCAAAGGGGCATAGTCAACGCCAGAGGCTCATC
>JBQTKC010000087.1:0-11135 GCA_052386575.1 Beijerinckiaceae bacterium | reverse complement strand
GGTCAAGGAATAGCCGTTCAACGTGACGATGCGGATCGCCTGGCTTCGCCCGCGGGCATCCTTTGCTTCGCCCCACACAAAGCTCGGACTCGAATTGCGCGCCAATGCGTCTGGCCCTGTCACATCTTTCTCGATTCTTTTGACGAGCCAATTTTGCAGCCGGGACGAGCGGAGGAAAGGGCCTGCGGCACTGTTCAACCGTACGGCAAGAGCCTCTACGGGCGAAACCGGCGTGAAGACGGTGATGTTTGGAATACCCGTGGTGTAAAAAGCCGAGGCGACATCGCCCCATGGAATGGGCATCGCGAGCTTTGCGCCGCGGCCAAAATCGATGCGGCGCAATCCGCGTCCAAGCGGATAATCGACTATGCGGCCGGCGCGGCGGATTTTGCCGCTTTTGCCCAGGCTTTCGACAAATGTCTTCGCGGTGCCCGCCGACATCTGTCGGCCGGATACTTCAAAGCCTAGCGCGAGTTCGGTCGCATCCGGCAGTGCGTTTTTGAGCATCAGGGCGATACAGTCGGTGGGCACCACGTCGAAGCCGGCGCCCGGGCACAAGACCACGCCTGCCGCTTTAGCCTCGGCGTCGTAGCGATGCGCGCCTTCTAAAACGTCGATTTCGCCTGTGATGTCCAGATAATGTGATTTGGCGGCGATACATGCCCGCATCATCGCATCGGCGGTATTCGAGAAAGGTCCCGCGCTATTCAACACGAGGCGGACGCCACGCAGCGCCTCCACGGTTTCGGACGGCCCTTCGAGGCGAAAAGCCTTCGACGGCAGTTTCAGTTCATCGGCCAAGGTAGAGATCTTCGCCCCGCTTCGGCCGGCGAGAACAGGGGTCATGCCTTGTCTTTGCGCCTCGCGCGCGATCAATTCTCCCGTGTAGCCATTGGCGCCGTAGATCATCCACTCCATGATCATCTCCTCTTTCGATGGGAGCAGGCCACGGCCCGCAGTCGCGCGGCGATTCCCGCGTCGCCAGGAGCGCGTGGACAATTGTCCGCATCCCTCCCATCTGAGGTTTCAAGTGTGCCATCATCAGTGCCTACCGGTCAGACCGGGAGAACGCAAGCTTGCGACGCCGCGAAAAGCCCTCGATTTGGCGACGCAATGGTCCTCATCTTCAACAGTACGAAGGAACAGTCTCATGCCAAAGACCACCGATCCGTTCCTTTTTAACACACCGCGCGGCGGAAGGATTTCGCATGGCTAACCCGCAACACGAGCGGCCGCTCGAACCGCAAGTGCATCGCGACCTAACGGGGCGGTTGACCTACGCGGGCTATCTCCATCTCGATCGCCTGCTCTGCGCCCAGCAACCTCTCAGCAGCCCGCCCCACCACGACGAGATGCTGTTCATCATCCAGCATCAGGTCACGGAGCTGTGGTTCAAGCTGATCCTTTATGAGCTGCGCGCGGCGCGCGGGCGCATCCGCGCGGACGACCTCGATCCTTGCGAGAAGATCCTTGCCCGTGTGAAGGCGATCCAAAAGCAATTATTCGAGCAATGGGGAGTCCTTGAGACGCTGACGCCCAGCGAATACGCCCAGTTCCGGCATGTGCTTGGACCGGCTTCTGGGCTACAGTCCTGCCAATATCGCGCCATCGAGTTTCTCTTGGGCAATAAGCAAAGAGAAATGCTGGACCTTTTCGCGCATGACGAAACAGCTCAACAAGAGCTCCGCGCCGAGTTGGAGTGCCCGAGCCTTTATGACGAGTTCTTACGGCATCTGGCCAGACGCGGGCATCCCGTTCCGCGAGCCTGTCTCGAACGCGAGTGGTCTGAGCCTTACCGTCGCAATCCTGACCTGATCCCGGTGTTTCAACGTATCTATGCGGCCCCCGAGGCCGATTGGATGAGCTATGCCTTGTGCGAAAAGCTCGTCGACATCGACGAACACTTCCAGCTCTGGCGCTTTCGCCACGTGAAAACCGTCGAACGCATCATCGGCTATAAGCGGGGAACGGGCGGCTCCTCGGGCGTGGCGTTTCTAAAGAAAGTCGTGGACCTCGCCTTCTTTCCTGAACTCCTCGATGTGCGCACGGAGATCGGGGCCGCGCGATGAGCGAGATCGGGTCGGCCGTCGCGGCTCTAGCGCCCGGAGAACTGCAAGCAGCGGATCTACGCCGGCACATAGATCCGCTGTTCTCGCGCGTATTGCGGGAGGCCGATGAGCATATCTATCTCGCCAACCATTCCCTCGGGCGTCCTCCCGATCGTATCGCGGCCGACGTCGAAGAGGGCCTGTCGTACTGGTATGGTGATCCCGATCGGGCTTGGGCGAATTGGCAGGCCGAAATGGTCCACTTTCGCTCGCGGGTGGCAACACTCATCCATGCTCCTGGGGCGCATTGCATCGTTCCCAAGGCCAGCGCCGGGCAAGGATTGCGGGCAGTGTTGAACTGCTATGATGCGCCAATCCGGGTCATTGCAACATGCAACGAGTTCAATTCCATTGACTTCATCCTCAAGGCCTACGCCGTTCGCGGGCGTATCAGTCTGACTTGGGTTAAGCCGCGCGCTGACCGGCGTTACAGAACGGACGACCTCGCTGCGGCATTGCGCGCCGGGGCCGATCTGCTGGTTACATCGATGGTCTTTTTCGACACGGGTCAGCGTTTGACCGGGATCGATGCAATTGTTGGCGCCGCCAGATCATGCGGCGCCCGCGTGCTGGTGGATCTTTACCACGCCGCGGGCGCGCTTCCCGTCGATGTTCAAGCCTTAGATTTCGATTTCGCGATCGGGGGCGCATACAAGTACCTTCGTGGCGGCCCTGGAGCGGCTTGGCTCTATGTCCACCCGCGACAATTCGAAGGACCATTGAGAACTCTCGATACCGGATGGTTCGCCTCGCCCCAGCCACTTGCCTTCGCGCGGCCCGAGTGCCCTAGCTTTGCACCGGGAGCGGAGGGATGGCTCGAATCGACGCCCGCCGTGCTGCCATTTTTTCAAGCGCGCGCAGGACTCGAGTTCACCCTTGCGATGGGCGTCGAGCGGCTCAGAGCCTACTCGCTGATCCAACAGGAAAACCTTGCCGGCTGGCTTGCTGAAAAGGGGATAACAATACTCGGGGCTGGCCTGCCGCACGGGGCTTTCATTGTGATCTCCACATCGAAGGCCGAGGCTGCGGCCGCCCGGCTGCGAGAAGTCGGAGTGATCGCTGACGCACGGGGGGATTTGCTGCGCCTCTGTCCCGACATCCTGAATTCCTCGCAAGAACTTTTGCAAGCCGCCGCGCACGTGGCGCATGTGCTCCGGAAAACATAAGCCGACCCACCGAGCGGCTATCGATCGTGAGAGCGACCGCGGTTTCGGCCGGGACTCACGGCCACGTTGGCCATTGCGGCAACGACCTAACGACGGGATTGGCCTGCCAGGTCCGGACCGCGGCTGGCGCACGCCTCGCGGGGGCGTAGGCGAGCGCGCCGTGATGTTTCCGGCGCCACGACGCGTAGGCCGCGCCGGTGCCACGCCACCGCCTATGGAGCCTGGCATAATAGCTCACGCGTGGCGGCGCCCCAAAGATGGTGATCTTCGCACCCTCCGTTTGCACCATGCGGAAAAGGATCGCGGCATTGCCCGGGGCGAGCCGAACGCAGCCGTGCGAGACAGGCCGGCCGAGCGAGGCCGTCTCATAAGTGCCATGGATCGCATAGCCGCCGGCAAAGAAGATGGAATGGGGCATCGGCGACATATGATATTTATGCGAATAATGCATGCGCAGCAACTGATAGGGCCGGTAAGTCCCGCGCGGCGTCCGGTAGCCTGAACGTGCCGTGGAGACCCGCCAGTCGTAGCTGCCGCTGTCCGAGCGCACATGCATGGTCTGCGAGCTGAGATCGATCTCGATCAATACGGCTGCATTGGCTTCCGGCATGGAGAACGGCATGGAGAAAATGCCGCAGCACAAAGCGCAAGCACTAAGGATTGCCCGCATGACAGGCTCCTTTAGGAGGCGGCCGAGGCCAGCTCCGGCACGACTCTCATTTCGCAAGTCTCATGTAAACCGCAAAGTTTTAGTAAGGTTTACAAAAAGTAAAGCCTGTGTTGCGGCGAACGAGCGGTTTGCTGAAAAAGTGGCCGCCTCGAGTCGTTTTGCAAGATTCTCTTCGTGAGGCAACGAGGGCGATTTGGCGATGCGCGGGGCTTTTCGGCGTCGGACTGGATCGCATTCTCCGGTCCGGACGCGGCATTCCCCGACGACGTCTCCCGGCCGCCTTCCCGCCCGCTTCCTTCGACGCGCTGGTAAAACGCAAATTCAGCTTCCCATGCCGAAAGCGACTTCGATCGCAAAGGACACTTGCGCGCCGGGCGGCGGTGGCGGAAAGGGAGCGGCACGGTTGACCAGGGCCAAGCTTTCGGCGTCAAGATCGGCTTCGCCGCTCGACCGCAGCAGCGATATTGACGTGATCTTGCCCGCCAGATCGAGAACAAATCCGATAACCGCGGCCCCCTTGGCCCCTCGCCGGCGCGCGGTCTTCGGATAATGTTTCACTCGTTCCAGCATCGAGCCGAGAACGAACCTGTAGTTCACTGCTTCGCCGCCGGTTTTGGAGACCAAGGGCAACGCGGCGGCGCGAAAACGATCTGGTCCCGCATTGAAGGGTAGCGCACTGTCAGCTTGCGCCGGCCGCTGGCGTTTGCTTGCGGCATTCTGGCTTGCCCCGCCTCCAGAGAGCCTTGCCGCCGGGGGGTGTTCGCGCGCACTCTCTTGATGGCCTATGTCATTGCCTGCTGTTGCCGCCTCTGCCCCTGGTCCGGCCCTCGCCGAGACTTGTGGCGCGGTGGGCGCTGCCCCCGGATTTGGATCGGACATCGCATCGTCTGCGGGCTTTGGATTTGTCCCCTTCTCCAGCATCTGCCTGGGCACGCGGCCGGGAGACTGCGTCGTTTCTCCCACCGGACTTTTCTCTGGCGGCGCGGGTGCGGTCACCACTTCAACCGGAATTTCGCGCGCAGGCCCGGCGGGATTTTTAGGTGCCTCGTCGAGTAATACGGCCCCGAGCAAGAGACATCCATGCGCGAGCACCGAGGCCGCCGCAATCTTGGCCAGGCGGCGGCGGTGATCGCGCGTCGCTTCTTTCGGCCCCGGCGCCCTTCCAGAAAATCGCTCGCCGCGACCGGCGGCAACATGCCGTTCCTTGGCTCTGCCGTCACGTTCGCGGTCCGTGTTCAATGGCTGCCTTTGCAAGGCGCCGCACTTGGCGAAGTCTCGGCCCATCCGCATCGCGGAGATATAAGCCTCAAAGCCTTGCGCGGACCTTGGCGAAAACGGCCCGGAACATTTCTTGCGTCAGTACGCCGGTATTGGTGTTGAGCCGGGAGCAATGATAACTGTCGGCGAGCAAAATCGCCCGTGCCGCGCGCAAGCGTTGCCCGGCCGTTTCGCCCGCGGGCAAGACGTGTTCGGCGCCATGCGCGAAGGGAAACGCGGCCGGCTTTTGGCCAAATGCCCGAACGACCGACTCATGGGCAACCCGGCCAAGGGCAACGATCACGCGCAGTTCGGGCAAGCCCGCGATCGTTGCCGCGAGAAACGGACGGCAGCTCGCGATTTCCTCCGGCGACGGCCGGTTTTGCGGCGGCACGCAGCGCACGGCGTTGGTGATCACGCATGCGGGAAGATGCAGGCCATCGCCGGCAGACGCTCCGTATGCGCCCGCGGCAAAGCCGAATTCGATCAGTGTTTCATAGAGAAGGTCGCCGGCGAAATCGCCGGTAAAGGGCCGCCCCGTGCGGTTGGCGCCGCGCAGGCCAGGGGCGAGGCCAACCACCAGCAGACGCGCGCCGGACGCGCCGAAATCTTGCACCGGCGCGTTGTGCCAATCCGGCTCTGCTGCCCTAAGGGAACCGCGAAACGCGGAGAGACGCGGGCAAAAATCGCAGTCCCGGTCCGGCGCGCGAACGCTTGAGCGTTGCTGGTACGCCGCCACAATCGTTTGTCCGCTCACCTTTGTCGGCTTCGCCCGAAACGATTCTACGAGCGATCCTCAACCAGCGCCGGATCGAAATTGCCGGCCGGTGCCGGCCGCCGGTCCTGCAGCTTTTGCGCGCGATCGGGCCGGTCGATGGGGTCGCGCCCGATTGTCGGGGCAAGATGCGAAATATCAATGAATTCATCCGCTTGGCGGCGCAACTCATCGGCCACCATGGAGGGTTGCGTGACATTCGTCGAAACGACGGACACGCGGACGCCCTTGCGCTGCACCGCCTCGACCAGGGAGCGGAAGTCGCCATCGCCGGAGAAAAGGACGAGATGGTCGATGTGATCGGCCATTTCCATGGCGTCCACGGCCAGTTCGATGTCCATATTTCCCTTGACCTTGCGCCTGCCGAGGGAATCCACAAACTCCTTGGTCGGCTTGGTCACCACGGCAAAGCCATTATAATCCAGCCAGTCTACGAGCGGCCGGATCGAGGAATATTCCTGATCGTCCACCAGGGCCGTATAGTAGAATGCCCTGATTAATTTGCCCCGGCCTTGGAATTCCTTTAGCAGGCGCTTATAATCGATATCGAAACCGAGCGACTTAGCGGTCGCGTATAAATTCGCGCCATCGATGAATAACGCAATTCGCTCTTGGTCGGCCATAACCTGTCTCGTAAAGCTCTCATGTGATGTTTTTCGTCATTATTTATCTGGCATGGAGCGAGAACATAACCCCGATGCCAGCGCACCCGCGCATTTGGCGAATAAATTCGCGTCTGGCGTGGATTTGGACGGTATTATCTGCTCCCGCCGCGTCGTTTCGTCAAGGGGCTACTATACGCTTAGCTTCAGCATCAACATGATAATATTAAGGCGAATGGCCATACCGCTGGAAATAATTGCTTCGCCGCGATCGACTGCCGCAACCGCCTGATTTTAGGGTTGCCAGAATGATCTCGCAAAGTATAACTGGCGTTTAAGCGAAAAAGAGCTCGCTCACAAGGAGTGCGCATTCAATGGCCCGCGTCACCGTCGAAGATTGTGTAGACAAAATTGAAAATCGTTTTGAACTCGTTCTGATCGCGAGTCACCGGGCGCGCACGATCGCCGCCGGCGCGCCGCCTATGATTGACCGCGACAACGATAAAAATCCGGTGATCGCCTTGCGCGAGATCGCGGAGTCCGCCTTGGTGCCGGAGGATCTTAAAGAGGATTTCATTCAATCCCTGCAAAAGCAAGTCGAGGTGGATGAACCCGAGGCGGAAACCGTGCCGGCGCTGTCCCCGGCAATGGATGGATCCGATTCCGTGGGGGAGTTCGGCCGGATGACCGAGGAAGATCTGTTGCGAGGGCTCGAGGATCTCGTCCCGCCAGCCGACACCGAGGACGATGGCGACTGAGGGTTTGCTTTGGTGGCAACCTAAGCCCCCTAAGCGAGCTCGCGCTGGCAAGCCAACGCAATCTTGCGTACCGCATGACCCGATCCGGCGAGTTGCGGCCTTTCCAGGCCGGATCATGCGCTATAATTGAAGAGACAAAGAGTAGAATCCGGCCGAATTCTCGCCGGAGCATGGTCTGACGCCTCCTGTCGCGGGCCCAGCACAATTATGATGCGGCAATATGAACTCGTCGACCGGGTCCGGCGCTACAACCCGCTAGCCGACGAAGTCGCCCTCAACCGCGCCTATGTCTATGCGATGAAGGCGCATGGAGCGCAAAGGCGCGCTTCCGGCGATCCGTATTTTTCGCATCCCCTCGAAGTCGCCGCCATTTTGACCGAAATGAGGCTCGATGATGCGACGATCGTCGCGGCTGTCTTACATGATACCATCGAGGATACCGATTCGACGCGCGAGGAAATCGACAAGCTTTTTGGCAGCGATATCGGCCGCCTTGTCGACGGACTGACCAAGCTTAAGAAGCTCGACCTTGTCTCGAAGCGCGCCGCGCAAGCGGAAAACTTCCGTAAACTGCTTCTCGCCGTGGTTGAAGACGTTCGCGTGCTTCTCATCAAGCTCGCCGACCGTTTGCATAACATGCGCACGCTGCATTTCGTGGCGCCAGACAAACGGGCGCGGATCGCCGAGGAAACTCTCGATATCTATGCGCCGCTCGCCGGCCGCATGGGCATGCAGAGGATGCGCGACGAACTCGACGATTTGGCGTTTCGGCATCTGATGCCCGATGCCTACGCGATGATCGTGGCGCGGCTAGACGATCTGCAACGGAAGAATGGGAAAATCATCGTCACGATCGAGAAGGAGCTGACCTCCGAGCTCGCCGCAAGAGGCATCGACGTCAAGGTCGAAGGCCGGCAAAAACAGCCTTATTCGGTATGGCGCAAGATGGAGCGGAAATCGATCGCTTTCGAGCAGCTGTCCGACATTTTCGGCTTCCGCGTCATCGTCGAGGAAGTCGACGATTGTTATCGGGTCGTCGGTGTCGTGCATACCAAATGGGCTGTCGTTCCTGGCCGATTCAAGGATTATATTTCGACGCCGAAGGAAAATGACTATCAGTCGATCCATACGACGGTCGTGGGGCCGGGCCGACAGCGCGCCGAACTCCAGGTGCGCACGGCGCTCATGCACGATATCGCTCGTAACGGCATTGCCGCGCACGCCCTCTACAAGGATGGGCGCATCAAAGGCAAGGAGAGCCTTACAAACGAGAGCCGCTCCTACCAATGGCTGCGCAGCACGGTCGCCTTGCTCGCCGAGGGCGCCACGCCCGAGGAATTCCTGGAGCATACAAAACTTGATCTCTTTCACGACCAAGTGTTCTGCTTCACGCCGAACGGCCGGCTGATCGCGCTGCCGCGCGGCGCGACGCCGGTAGATTTCGCTTATGCGGTTCATACCGACGTCGGCCATTCCGCGGTCGGCGCCAAGATCAACGGCCGCAACGCGCCGCTCTTGTCGGAACTGCAAAACGGCGACGAGGTCGAGATCGCGCGCGCCGAAGGCCAGACGCCGCCAGCCGTGTGGGAAGGCCTTGTCATGACCGGCAAGGCGCGCCTGGCCATAAGGCGTGCGACCCGCGAAGCCGTCCGCGCGCAATATGCCGCGCTCGGACGCCAGATCGTGACCCGCGCGTTCGAGCGGGCGGGCAAGGCTTATTCGGAAGAAAAGTTGAAAAGCGCGCTGCCCAGGCTCGCGCGGACAACCATCGACGACGCGCTTGCCGCCGTCGGCCGTGGCGAGATGTTTTCCGGCGAGGTGGTGCGGGCCGTCTATCCCTACTTCATGGAAGAGCGCAAGCCGGCTTCCCCTCGCGCGCGAAGGGAAGCCGGCTGGTTTGGCATGAAGAAGGCGGCCAGTCTTGTCTTCAAGATCCCGGATAGCGGCGATCGGAACCGGAATTCAATCCCCATTCATGGCTCGCGCGGCGATTTGCCGGTCCGCTTCGCCCCGAACGGAGGCGCGGTGCCGGGCGATCGTATCGTCGGCATTCTTACCCCCGGCGAGGGAATTACGATCTATCCCATTCAATCTCCCGATCTGATCGCCTTCGATGAAGAGCCGGAACGTTGGCTCGATGTGCGCTGGGACATCGAGGAGAGCCGCCACGAATTGTTCCCGGCGCGGCTCCTCATCACCGCGATCAATGAGCCAGGCGCCCTGGGGACGATCGCGACCGAGATCGGCGATCTTGCCGCCAATATCGACAACATCGTCATCAAACCTCTCTCCACCGACTTCCGGGAATTGACGATCGATGTAGAAGTCAATGATTTGAAGCATTTGAACACAGTCATCTCGCGTTTGCGGGCAAGGCCGGTGGTCAGCAAGGTCGAGCGGGTGAACGGATAATGGAAGCGTTGCGTCGGCTGCGCCTCGGCGTCAATGTCGATCACGTCGCGACGTTGCGCAATGCGCGGGGCGGCGTGTTTCCCGATCCGGTGCGCGCGGCGCTCCTCGCCATCGAAGCGGGCGCCGACGGCATTACCGCCCATTTGCGCGAGGACCGGCGCCATATCCGCGACGAGGACATGGCGCGGCTAAAGCGGGAGATTTCGAAACCGCTGAACTTCGAGATGGCGGCAACCGACGGCATGGTGGCGATCGCCCTCGATACGCGTCCGCATGCCTGTTGTCTTGTGCCGGAAAAACGCAGCGAGCGCACCACCGAAGGCGGTCTCGATGTTATAGGCGGCCACGATCAGTTAAAAATCGTCACCGCCGAATTGCTTAAGGCCGGGGTACGCGTCTCCTTGTTCATCGAGCCATCCTTGGAGGCGGTGCGGGCGTCGCGCTCGATTGGAGCGCCGGTGATTGAAATTCATACCGGGGCCTGGTGCGACGCGCTCATGCATCACCAAAGCGAGCGTGCCGCGCGTGAATTTGCGCGCATCAAGGCGGCGGCGGCGCTCACGAACGGCCAGGGACTCGAATGTCATGCCGGCCATGGCCTCGATTTCGCCACCGCAAAAATCATCGCCCGCTTGCCCGAGATCGCCGAACTCAATATCGGTCACTTTCTGATCGGCGAGGGGATCTTCATTGGTCTGCACGCGGCAATCGCAAAGATGCGAGCGGCGATGGACGAGGGACGCCGGCAGGCGGCGAGCTAGCGTGACCAAATGATCATCGGCTTCGGCAACGACCTTTGCGATATCAGGCGCATCGAGAACTCGCTCGCGCGCTTCGGCGTGCGCTTTGTCCAGCGCTGTTTTACCGAAACCGAGCGGCGAAAATCGGAAGGCCGGGCTGCCCGCGCGGCCTCCTATGCAAAACGCTTCGCCGCCAAGGAAGCCTGCGCCAAGGCGCTCGGCACGGGGCTTCGTGCTGGCATCAATTGGCGCGATATGGGTGTGGTCAATCTTGCCTCAGGCAAGCCGGCAATGCTACTTACCGGCGGCGCCGCGGCGCGTCTTGCCGCCCTCACGCCGCCAGACCACCAGGTTTTCATTCATCTGACACTGACCGATGAATATCCATTAGCTCAGGCGCAGGTGATCATCGAAGCGATTGCGATCGCGCATGTCGCGGGGGCAGCGCCGCGCGATATCGTTTAAAAGAGCGTGGACTCTGCGAAGACGCGCATTACGGCGTGCGCTAGGAAACCACAGGTTTGGGCCGGGCGTGCGCGCCGTTTAGCGAAGGGTCGGCGGCGAGCGCCTCGGCGATCAGCTCCGCTGTTGCAGCTTCGATCCGCGCTTCCAATAACTGCAAGAAACCGAGCCTGTCGAGCCCTGGC